>NZ_LUAZ01000061.1:0-145680 GCF_001647255.1 Cellulosimicrobium sp. I38E | reverse complement strand
GTGGTGCCGCGTCGTGGCGGGCCTGGCGGGAGCCGCGAGGAACGAGCGGCGGATGGTAGACGCGGCACCACCACCCACCCCGCCCACCCAGGCCAACCACACGCCGTCGGGCAGGGTGACCACGGCTCTACCTCGGCCCACCCGCGGTGGGTGCTCGGCGCGGAGGCGGTCAGGCCTCGAGGAGGAGCGTGACCGGGCCGTCGTTGACTAGCTCGACGGCCATGTGCGCGCCGAACCGTCCGGTCGCGACCTCGATCCCGCGCTCCCGGAGTCGATCGACGACCGCCTCGACGAGGGGCTCGGCGACGGACCCGGGCGCAGCGCCGTTCCACGACGGGCGGCGGCCCTTCTTCGTGTCGGCGTAGAGCGTGAACTGGCTGACGACCAGCACCGGCGCGCCCTCGTCCTGCACCGACCGTTCCCCCGCGAGGATCCGGAGCTCGGCGATCTTGCGCGCGATCGTCTCGACCTGCGGGTCGCCGTCGTCGTGCGTCACGCCGACGAGCGCGAGCAGACCCGGGCGGTCGATCGCCCCGACCACCTCCGTCGTCCCGTCCTCGGCCACGACGCTCACGCTCGCGTGCGAGACGCGCTGCACGACGGCCCTCACGAGCGGCGCTCCGCGTCACCGCTCGGGACCGCTGTCGCGCCGTCGAGGACCGGCCGCACGGCGCCCACGGGCCGGCCCGCGCCGAGCACGGGCACGTCGCCGAGCATGGCGAGCGCCGCGTCGTCGGCCCCGGTCACGTCCTGCGCTCCCAGCCGCCGGAGCGCAGCGGCGAGCACCGCCGGTCGCGGGCGCGACGCGCCGTCGAGCACCTTGAAGGCGAGGGCGCTGCCGTCGGGCAGGCCGGCACCGTAGACGCCGTCCGCACCGTCCTTGGCGACCAGGCCGGGCACCGCGCGCATCGCGAGCGTCGCGTCCCGGCCCGTCCCGCCGACCATCTCCGGGAACGCCGACATCGCGCGCGCGACCTGCGCCTCCGGGGAGAGGGGGTCGCGCTCCGGAGCGGCCGCGAGGTGCCCGAACGCGCGTGCGAGGCCGCGCACCGTCGTCGTGAAGAGCGGCGCGCCGCAGCCGTCGACCGTCACGTGCTCCACCGGCACGCCGGTCGCCTCGGCGACGGTCTCGCGGACCGCGGCCTGGAGGGGGTGGTCGACGTCCAGGTAGGTGGCGGTGTCCCAGCCGGCGACGACGCACGTCGCGAGCATCGCCGCGTGCTTGCCCGAGCAGTTCTGCGTGACGGAGGACGGCCCGTGGCCCTCGAGCTGCCACGCGAACGCGGCGGGCGGGTGGAGCGGCATGTCGGGCGTGTTCCGCAGCGCCGACTCGTCGAGCCCGACGCCCTCGAGGATCTCCCGGACGCCGGCGAGGTGCTCCGGCTCGCCGTTGTGGCTCGCGGCGGCCAGCGCAAGGAGCCGGGGCGGGAGGGCGAGACCGTGCCGCAGCATCGCGACCGCCTGGAACGGCTTGACGCTCGACCGCGGCCAGATCACGGCGTCGGCGTCGCCACGCTCGAGGACCGGCTCACCCCCGTCGCCCAGCAGGACGAGGTGCCCGGCGTGGACCGACTCCACGAGGTCCCCCCGGACGACCATGGCGAGCGGGACGGCGGCGCGCTCGATCCCGCCCTGGACGTGCGCGGTCACCGGCGGGTCACCAGCCGCCGGGGCGGCCGGACGACCCGTTGCCGCGGCCGTTCCCGTACGGCAGGAGCCGGGGACGCACGTCCACGAGGTAGACGATCGCCGCGACCACGCCGATGATCCCGAAGAAGCCCCCGACGCTCATCGGCGGCAGCGAGACGAACCCGAGGGCTGCCGCGACGCCGAGGATCGCGAGCCAGATCGGCTTGGTCAGCTTGCCCTCGGCCGTGAACGCGCTCGCGGGGCGTCGGATCGCGTCGACGAGCGCGACGAGCTCCGTCACGAACACGACGAGCATGAGCACGAAGAAGACGATCCACTGGAGCGACCCGATGATTCCCACGGGCACGAGCCTACGGTCTGCCGAGCGGCCACGGCACCACCCGCAGCCCGACCGACCGCGCGGCGGTCACCACGTGCGGGTCCCAGGCCGCCACGAGCGTGTCGTCGTGCGCGACGGCCAGGGCGCTCGCCACGTGCACCGCGTCGTTGCTGCGCAGCGCACCCGCCGCGACGAGCTCCGACGCGCGGTCGGCGACGTCGCCGGAGACCTCCACCACGTGCAGCGCCGGGCGCAGCACGTCCCACGTGCCGAGGGCGCGCGCGTGCCCCGGGCCGTCGAGCACGCCGCCGCGGGCGCCGGCGGCGAGGGCTGCCCGCACCTCGACGTCGGCGAGCCGGCTCGTCACGACGACGTCCGCGCGGTTCCACAGGCGGCTCGCCAGGGCGGAGCCCGCCTCGGGGACGCAGAGCTTCACCAGCGCGCTCGCGTCGAAGTAGACCAGGGCCATCGGGGCCTCAGCGCCGGATCCGGCGCACGAGCGCCGCCACGCCGCCCCCACGGGCCGACCGGGCACCGTCGGCGGGTCGCGCGCCGTCCGGGCTCGCGGGCCGCGCGTCGGCGTCCCCGCCGGGCACCGCGTGGACGGGTCGCTCGCCCGCCGCGGGGACCAGGACGCCGTCGCGCACGAGCTCGGTGACGAGGTCGGCCGTCGCGACGCCGGTCAGCCGGGCGACGGGGACGCCGCGCTCGGTGATGACGACCTCCTCGCCCTCCCTGGCCCGCTCGATCCATGACTTGAGCTCGGCGCGCAGGGCGCTGACGGGGACCTCCATGCCCCGACGGTACCGGCCCGGGGCGCCGCTGTGCAGGGTGAAGATCGTCCGGTTCGCCCGGCAGGCCAGGATCGCCCGCTCAGAGCTCGGGGAGGGCGTCGCGCGCCTGCTCCGGCGAGGCCCCGGCCGCCTCGAGGAGGTCCACGATCGGCGACCGCACGAGCATGACGAGCGACTGCACCTGCCAGTCGCCGTCGCCGAGGGCGTGCGGGTCCGCACCGTGCGCGACCTCCAGGAGGACCTCGCGCGCCACCGCCGGGTCGCGCCCGGCGCCGACCGCCTCCGCGAGCACGTGCACGCCCGCGCCGAACCGCGCGACGAGGTCCGCGACGCCGCCGAGCTCCCGCTCGTCCGGGCCGCTCGCGACCGGCATCGCGCGCCGCGCGAGCACGCGCACGCTGCGCATCGCGCGGTCCACGAGGACCGCCTGGCGCTCGAGCCCGCCGAGCTCGTCCCGGTGCCGCAGCCCCGCCGCGCTCACGCGCGCGAGCTCGCGCGCCGACGACGCGGACGACTGCCACTCCTCGAGCGCGCCCTCCGAGGCCCGGCCCTTGACGAGCGCCGCGTCGAGGTCGGCGCGGTCGCGCGTGCGCAGACCTCGCGCGAGGACGTCGAGCACGCCGGCGAGCTCCGTCGTCGCCTCGGACCCCAGCAGCCGGGGCCGACGCCGCGGGTCGCCCGGCGTGAGGGCGGCGACCGCGAGCGCGACGGCGCCACCCACGAGCGCGTCGGTCCACCGACCCAGGGGTCCGCCCGCCTGCGCGGCCGGAAGACCCACGATCACGATCGCCTGGACACCGGCCTGCGTGGTGAGCATCGCGCCACGGTCGATGAACCGCGCCGCGAGCGCGGAGACGGCGAGCACGACGGCGACCTGCCACCAGCCCGACCCGATCGCGTGGACCACGAGGTCGCCGAGCCCGACGCCGATCGCGACCCCGACCGCGAGCTCGAGCACGCGCCGGAGCTGGCGGTCCTGGCTGAAGCCGAGGCAGATCCACGCGGAGACCGGCGCGAAGAACGGCGCCGTGTGGCCCAGCCCGTACCGGGCGATGCCGAACGCGAGGCCCGCGGCGGCCGACGCCTGGAGGATGGGCCAGAGCGCGACGCGGACGCGCGACGCGCCCTGCCGGATCCGCGCCCGCAGGAGGAGCCGGCGCCACGCGGTCCGGGCGACGTCGACCGCGCCGGGACCGGGGTCCTCGCGCGACGCCGGCCCGCGGCTCACAGCATGCTCGTGGGCGCGCCCTCGCCGCGAGGCGTGATCCCCCGGCCGACGGGGCCGCGCGGGGCGGGGCGGTCGACGGAGACCCCCTCGCCCGGCACCACGACCTCCTGCGCCGCGGAGATCGCTCCGCCGTCGCAGTCGACGAGGAGCTCGGCGTCCTCGGGGACGCTGCGCTTGAGGACCGCGAGCGCGATCGGGCCGAGCTCGTGGTGGCGCGCGACCGACGTCACCGTGCCGACGGCGCGACCGTCGAGCGTGACCTCGGCGCCCGGCGCGGGCAGCAGGTGACCGGAGCCGTCGAGGTGCAGCATGACGACCCGGCGCGGGGGGCGACCGAGGTTGTGCACGCGCGCGATCGTCTCCTGGCCGCGGTAGCAGCCCTTGTGGAGGTGGACGGAGGTGCGCAGCCAGTCGGTCTCGTGCGGGATCGACCGGTGGTCGATCTCCGTGGCGAGGCGCGGCCGCCACGCCTCGACGCGCGCGGCCTCGCTCGCCCACGTGCCGACGAGACGCCAGCCGGCCGCCTCGCGCGCCGCGACGGCGTCGTGCAGCTCGGCCCGCGGCACCAGCACGAGCCGCCACGGCCGCTCCGTGCCGGGGTGCTCGGCCTCAGGCGGTCCGTAGCGCGTGCCGCCGCCCGTGACGCGCGGCCACGGGTCGCGCCAGGTGACGGGCTCGCCCTCGGCGCCCTCGGCGTCGACGGGCTCGCCGAGCGCCGCCCAGTCGTCGGTCGCGTCGGCGATCTCGACGCGGAGCATGAACTTCATGCGGTCGAGCCACGCGGCGAGGTCGACCGCGTGCGAGCGCTCGGTGACGAGCCACGTCGTCGCCCCGTCGTCGACGACAGAGGCCGCGTGCTCGACGTGGCCCTGCGGCGAGAGCACGAGCAGCTCCGTCGACGTGCGCGGGGCGAGGTTCGTCAGGTCCTGCGACGTGATGGAGTGCAGCCAGCTCAGCCGGTCCGGGCCCGTGACCGTGACGACGCCCAGGTGCGACTGGTCCACGACGGCGCCGCCGGTGCGCAGGGCGCGCTGCTCTCCCGTCGGGTCGCCGTAGTGCCAGGCGACGCCCTCGTCGGGGCCGGTCGCGGGCACCGCGCCGTGGCGCGACAGGAGCGGGCTGGTGTAGCCGGTGGTCACGGGTGGTCCTCCTTCGTCGGCACGTCCGGGCCTGCCGGCGTGTCCCCGGGGCCGCCGGTCAGGCCGACGGGCGCCGGGTCAGCTTCGCGGACGCGTACGACTGCAACGGTTCGCCGAAGGCCGCCAATTCCCACACCCACAGGAGCTGGCCCTCCACGAACCCGTAGAGGCGCTTCGAGGCGGTCACCTCCGACGCGGTGGACGTGCGGGCGATGAGGTCGCTCGCCAGGTCGACCCGGCCGTTGCCGACCGCGCCGAGGTACACGGACACGCGGCCCGCGGGGTCGGCGATCAGCACCTCGAGCGGGTGACGGTCGTCCTCGAGCCCGTCGGGCCGGTCCGTCGAGACGCGCCAGTAGCCCGTCTCGGTGGACCACACGGGAGCGTCGGCGGCCGCGGCGTCCAGCGTCGCGCCGTCACGCTCGGGCCAGGCCCCCTCGTCCGGGACGGTCTCGGGGACCTCGGCCTCGAGCACGCGCAGCGTCGACTCGTAGCGCAGGTAGGGGCCGCCGTCGTGGTCGAACACGACGTCGTGGACGAACGGCGTCTCCTCGACGCCCGGGTACTTGACGACACCCTCGCCGCGCCAGCTCCCGACGAGCCAGGCGAGCGGGTAGACCTCGGGCGCGAGTCCCTCGGGGAACTCGAACGGCATCAGCGACCACCTCTCGGAGTCGGGCGGGGCGACGGGCACGCGCGGGGCACGGTCCCGCGCGGCAGCGTCAGCGCTGGCCCTTGTAGAGCTTGTAGACGACGTACCCCGCGAACCACGTGATGGTGACCGTCGCCGCGAGGAGCAGGCCGAGGAAGATCAGCTCGAGAGTGTGCGGACTCATGCGCCCGATCCTACCGGCCGGGTGGCCGCGCCACGTCGCGGCCCGGGAGCGGCTCCCGGCGGAGGGCTACGCTCGGCCGCGTGACCGATACCGCGCCGCTCGCCGCGGCCCCCCGTCAGCGCTCGCTCGTCGTCAAGGCCACGTCGGGGCTCGACCGCCCCGAGGCCGCCAACCAGGCGTTCACCGTCGCCGCCGCGGCCGTCGCCGCGGGCGTCGAGGTGAGCGTGTGGCTCACCGGGGAGGCCGCATGGTTCGGGCTCCCGGGCCGTGCCGCCGAGCTGGAGCTCGAGCACGCGGCCCCGCTGCCCGACCTGCTCGAGGCCGTGCTCGCCGCCGGCACCCTCACCGTCTGCACGCAGTGCGCCGCACGCCGCGGCATCACGGCCGACGACGTGCTGCCCGGCGTGCGCATCGCGGGCGCCGCGGTGTTCGTCGAGGAGGCGCTGCGCGACGGCGCGCAGGCTCTCGTCTACTGACCCGGGCACCCGCCCGCGCCCGTCCGGCGGCAGCCAGCGCCCGTCCGGGGGGCGTCAGCGCGCGGGCGCGACCCGGCGCAGCAGCAGGTACAGCTCGCAACCCAGGCACAGGCCGAACGCCGCGTTGAGGACGGCCGCCACGAGCGCGAGCGCCGCCGCGACGGGCACTGCGCCGTCGACGCCCAGCAGCCCCAGCACGACTCCCGCGCCGGTGATGACGAGGCCGACCGCCTGCGCGAACCGCGGCGGCCGGGGGTCCTCGCGCTCCGCCGTCGGGCCGATGCGCGGGAGGACGACCACCCGGTAGACCCAGGCCTGCCACGTGCCCTGGGCACCGCGGACGGCGCCGACCAGGAAGCTCGCCGCGACGACCGCGAGGAGCACGAGCGCGGCGGGCGACGTCCACAGGAGGATCACGACCGCGAGCAGCAGCGCCGTGATGCCGGCCCCCGCGCGCGGGCCGCGCGGGTCGATGCCGGCGGGCGCCGCCGGGGGTTCGGGGGCGGTGTCCCCACGGCCGGCCTGGTCGCTCATGCGGTCTCCCTCGGGTTCTGGCCGTCGGGGACGGCGCGGTCAGGCGTCGCGCACGCCCGTGGGGATCGAGCCCGGGTCCGCGACGGCGAGCGCCGCGAGCGCCTGGGCCCGGTTCATCCCCCCGCTCGCGCGGGCGACCTCCCGGCCCTCCGCGTCGAGCACGAGGACGGTCGGCGTGCGCAGTATGCCGAATGCTCGCACCAGGTCGAGGTGGTCGTCGACGTCCATCTCACGATGCGTCACGTCGTCGTGCGCCGCACTGACCTCGCCGAGGACGCGCGCCGTCGCCCGACACGGAGCGCACAGCTCCGCGGAGAACTGGACGAACGTGCGACGGGCTCCGAGCGCGACGCCGTGGGCGGGCCAGTCGAAGGGCGCAGCGCCCGGGTTCGCCGTGGCTCGGGGCGACGTCGAGCGCGCCGTCCGCACGACCCCCTGACGCCGCTGCCACCACACGCCGAGCGCGAGCGTCGCGAGCAGGGTGACCCCGAGGAGGACGACGGGCAGCGCGGAGGACATCATCCCACGATCACCCGCCCGACGACGAAGATCAGCGTCCCGCCGACCGCGACCGGGAGGGCCGTGGCGGAGAACGCGCCGAGGCGCCCCCGCAGCTCCGGGAGCTGGTCGAACAGCGCGTGGAGCGAGGCGACGAGCAGGCCCGCGACGACGCCGGACCAGACACCGCTCAGCAGGTCGAGGTCGGGCATGACGTACCCGACGGCCCCGCCCGCGGCGACCGCGAGGCCGAGCGTGAGCGCCGCGTTGGTCCACCCGCCGAGCGGCAGCGCTGAGACCGCCGAGGCCACGGCCAGCGCCACGGCGCACGTCACGACGAGGGACTCGCCGGCGTCGGTGCGACCCGTCGCGATCCAGCCCGCGCACGACGTCGCGACGACGATCCCGCTCACCGTCCCGATGAGCGACTCGACCAGGCGCGGCCGCCCGTCGCGCCGCAGGAGCTCGGCCACGAAGGCGAGCACGACGGCGAGGGCGAGCACCACGGGCAGGTGGCGCAGCGCGGGCTCGCCGTGCGTCGCGGCGGTGGCGCCGACGGCGCCGAGACCGGCGATCGCGATGACGACGCGCGTGCCGCCGTGGACCGGGATGTCGAGCAGGCGCGGCCACCCGATCGCGACGATCAGCGCCAGGGCCCCCGACGCCGCGGCGAGCGGGAGCGGGCCGAAGAACGCGGCGACGGCGATGCCCGCGGCGAGGCACGCCGTGACGACGGCCCGGGTCGAGAGGTCCACGCGGTCAGCGCCCCGTTCGGGGGTCGCGGGAGGGCGTCGGGTCGTGCAGCACGCCTCAGAGTGTCGCAGAGTCTCCCGCCCGACCGCCTACCGGCCCCGGCACGCGCGCCCGTGAGACGTTCGCCGTCTGCACGGCCAGCACGCGATACGGTAACCATCCACGGACCGAGAACGTGGCCGATGACGTGGCGAGCCCCGCAGAGGTACGTCCCGGCCCGGTCGCCACGCGTCGACGCCCGGGGGCGCCCCCGCGCCCCGCGACCCGGAAGGAGGTGCCGGATGGCGGACCTGCTCATCCTCACCCCCGCGACAGGCGGTTCCGTCGAGGTGCTGCCCGCGCTCGGCCTGCTCTCGCACCGCATCCGGGTTCTGCCCATGGAGCCCTCGGCGCTCGTGGACGCACCGGACTCCGACGTCGTGCTGCTGGATGCGCGCCGCGACCTCGTCGCGGCTCGCACCACGTGCCGCCTCCTGCACGCCACCGGACTCACCGTCCCGCTCGTGCTCGTCCTCACCGAGGGCGGGCTGACCGTCGTCACGGCGGAGTGGGGCGCGGACGACCTCCTCCTCGAGGGGGCGGGCCCCGCGGAGGTCGAGGCGCGGCTGCGTCTCGTCATCGAGCGGTCCGCGCGCGGTCCCGCCGAGGACGGGCCGCAGGAGATCGCGGCCGGCGAGCTCGCGATCGACGCGAGCGGCTACACGGCCCGGCTGCGCGGCCGCCCCATCGACCTCACGTACAAGGAGTTCGAGCTCCTCAAGTACCTGGTCCAGCACCCGGGTCGCGTCTTCACGCGCGCCCAGCTCCTCCAGGAGGTCTGGGGCTACGACTACTACGGCGGCACGCGCACGGTCGACGTCCACGTCCGGCGCCTGCGCGCCAAGCTGGGCCCCGAGCACGAGCAGCTCATCGGGACCGTGCGCAACGTCGGGTACCGGTTCGACCCGCCCAAGGACCGCCGTCCCGCCGAGGGCACCGATGCCACCGTGTCCGACGCCGCGGGCTCCTCGGCCGACAACGGCCCCGGGACCCCGGTAGGTTCGTCCGGGTGACGCCCGACCCCTCCGACTTCACGTCCGCCCTGCCCGACGGGCCGTGGCGCCACGAGTTCGTCCCGGCCAACGGCGCGCGGTTCCACGTCGCGCTCGCGGGTCCCGAGGACCGCGGCGTGCGCGACCCGGGACCGCCCCTCGTCGTCCTGCTGCACTCGTTTCCGCAGTTCTGGTGGGCCTGGCGCCACCAGATCGAGCCGCTCGCCGCCGCGGGCTACCGCGTCGCCGCGATGGACATCCGGGGCGTCGGCGCCTCCGACAAGCCGCCGATCGGCTACGACGCCCCGACCCGCACGCGCGACATCGCCGGGGTCGTGCGCTCCCTCGGGTCCGGGCGCGCCGTCGTCGTGGGACACGGCACGGGCGGCAGCCTCGCGTGGGCGATGGCCGCGCTCCAGCCCGCCGTCACGGCCGGCGTCGCCGCGTTCTCCGCCCCGCACCCCGCACGGATGCACACCTCCGCGCGGCGCCTGCTCACGCCCGCCGCGCTGCGGCAGCTCGCGTTCTACCAGGTCCCGACCCTGCCCGAGCGCGCCCTCGTCCGCGGCGACCTCGTGGACGACGTGCTCGCGACCGGTGCGGCGACGCCCTTCGCGCCCGACGTCGTCGAGACCTACCGCACCGTCATGCGCATCCCCTTCGCGGCGCACACCGCGATGGAGTCGCTGCGCTGGGCGGTGCGGTCGACGCCCCGCCCCGACGGCCGACGCTTCCTCGCCGCGCTCCGCCGCCCGGTCGACGTCCCCGCGCTCCAGGTCCACGCCGAGGAGGACGGGCTCGTGCGTCGCGACCTCGCCGACGCCGACGGTGCCGCGCTGGCCCGCGACTTCCGCTTCGAGGTCGTGGACGGCGCCGGCCACTTCCTCCCCGAGGAGGCGCCCGACGCCGTCACGGAGCTGCTGCTGGACTGGCTCCCCACGACCTCCCGGGCCGAGCGCGAGCGCTGACCCTCAGCTCGTCTTGACGAGCTTCGCCGCCTTGACCGGGTCGACCTCGCCGATGCCGAAGGACGGGCACCACCGGGCGATCGTGCACGCGCCGCACGCGGGCTTCCGCGCGAAGCACACCCGGCGGCCGTGGAAGATCAGCCGGTGCGAGAGCATCGTCCACTCGGACTTCTCGACGAGCCCGCCGACCACCTGCTCGACCTTGACCGGGTCCTCCTCGGTGGTCCACGCCAGGCGGCGCACGAGGCGGCCGAAGTGGGTGTCCACGGTGAGCCCCGGCACGCCGAACGCGTTGCCGAGCACGACGTTCGCCGTCTTGCGGCCGACCCCGGGCAGGGTCACCAGGTCTTCCAGTCGCGCGGGCACGTCGCCGCCGAACCTCTCCACGAGGGCTTGGCCGATGCCGATGACCGACTGCGCCTTCGCGCGGAAGAAGCCGGTGGGCCGCAGCAGCTCCTCGAGCTCTTCCCGGTCTGCCCCCGCGTACGCCGCGGCGTCCGGGTAGCGCGCGAAGAGCGCGGGAGTCGTCAGGTTCACGCGCTTGTCCGTCGTCTGCGCGGACAGGACCGTCGCGATCAGCAGCTCGAGCGGCGTCGTGAAGTCCAGCTCGCAGTGGGCGTCCGGATAGGTGACGGCGAGCTCGCGGTTGGTGCGGCGCGCGCGCCGGACCAGGGCGAGGTGCGACTCGGGCTTCGGCGCCCCCGTGCGGGCCTGCTCCGTGGTGGTCACGGACCCACCGTAGCCGCCGCCCCCGACACCCGAGTTGCAGCGGTAGGGCAGACTTGTCCTGGAACATTTCCGAGGACGAGACGATAGGACACCCCGCGTGGACGACGACGTTGTGCTCTCCGCCCCCCTGTTCGCGACGATGGACGCGGACGAGACGCGCACCCTCTTCGAGTCGATGCAGCAGATCGAGCTCTCGCGCGGAGACGTGCTGTTCCGCGAGGGCGAGCCGGGCGACCGCCTCTACGTGATCGCGAGCGGCAAGATCAAGCTGGGGCGCCGCTCCAACGACGGCCGCGAGAACCTCCTGTCGATCCTCGGCCCCGGCGAGATGTTCGGCGAGCTCTCGCTCTTCGACCCGGGCCCCCGCACCGCGACCGCGAGCTCCGTCGCCGACTCCGTGATCTACGAGCTCGGCCACGACCAGCTCGTCGAGTGGATCGAGAAGCACCCGAGCGTCGCCAAGCACCTGCTCAACGCCCTCGCGCGGCGCCTGCGCCGCACCAACGAGACGCTCGCCGACCTCGTCTTCTCGGACGTCCCCGGCCGGGTCGCCAAGGCGCTGCTCGACCTCTCGACCCGCTTCGGCGAGGAGACGGACGAGGGCATCCGCGTCGCGCACGACCTCACGCAGGAGGAGCTCGCGCAGCTCGTCGGCGCGTCGCGCGAGACCGTGAACAAGGCGCTCGCCGACTTCGCGACGCGCGGCTGGGTGCGCCGCGAGGGCCGGGCCGTCGTCCTGCTGGACATGGACCGCCTGGAGCGCCGCGCGCGCTGACCGACCGTCACCGACGAGAACGGGGTCGGCGACCCGGTCCACGAGGACCTGGCCGCCGACCCCGTTCTCGTGCCGGAGGCGCGTTACTCCGCGAGCTCCACGACGATCTCGACCTCGACCGGGGCGTCGAGCGGCAGGACCGCGACGCCGACGGCGCTGCGGGCATGGACGCCCGCCTCGCCGAAGACCTCCCCGAGGAGGTTGCTCGCACCGTTGACCACCCCGGGCTGACCGGTGAACGACGGGTCGCTCGCGACGAACCCGACGACCTTCACGACGCGGGCGACCTGGTCGAGGTTCCCCACGACGTCGTGCACGGCGGCGAGCGCGTTGAGCGCGCACTGGCGGGCCAGTGCCGCGGCGTCCGCGGGCGCGACGAGGCCCTCGCCGTCACCCACCTTGCCCGTCGCGGGCAGCGCGCCGTCCACGAACGGGAGCTGGCCCGACGTGTGGACGTACCGGCCCGAGCGCACCGCGGGCACGTAGGCGGCGACGGGCGCCGCCACCGGAGGGAGGGCGAGACCGAGCTCCGTCAGGCGCGCGGCGATCGTCCCGGCGGGAAAGCCCGCCACTACTTCTCACCGGTCGGGCGCTTGAGGTAGGCCACGAGGCCGTTGCCGTCGGGGCCCGTGACGACCTGGACGAGCTCCCAGCCGTCGGAGCCCCACTGGTCGAGGACGGCCTTGGTGTTGTGGATGATGAGGGGGATGGTCGCGTACTCCCACGTGGTTGCCATGGGGCGAGCGTAGTCGGCCGCCGCGGGCGCCACCCGCGCGCACCGGCGCGGGATGCTTACACAACCCGCACACCCGCGAGCCCCGGGATCCCGGGGCCCTCCCCGGGTCGCTCCCGTAGGGTTGTCACCATGGCTTCCCCTGTGCGTCCTCGCGGCCGGCAGATCAACGCGTACCAGCTCGTCGCCCTCTTCCTGGCGTTCGTGCTGGTCTCCGGTGTGGGCGGCGTGCTCGCCGCCGGGCTGCTCGTCCCGCTCGCCGCCGGTGCGAACACGGCGACCGACACCGCGGTCGAGGTCTTCGACGAGCTGCCGGCGGACCTCGAGCCCGGCCCGCTGTCCGAGCAGTCGCGCATCTACGCGAACGACGGCACGACGCGCCTCGCGACGTTCTACACCGAGAACCGCATCGTGGTGCCGCTGGACCAGGTCTCCGACGCGATGAAGAACGCGGTCATCGCGATCGAGGACAAGCGCTTCTGGGACCACGGCGGCGTCGACGTCGAAGGCCTCCCCCGCGCGGTCGTGAACAACATCACCGGTGGAGACACCCAGGGTGCCTCGACGCTCACGCAGCAGTACGTGAAGAACGTCCTCATCGAGCAGGCGGTCCGCGAGGACGACACCATGGCGCTCTACGAGGCCAACGAGAAGTCGCTCGGGCGCAAGGCGCGCGAAGCCAAGCTGGCCATCGCGCTCGAGAAGAAGATGACCAAGGAGGAGATCCTCCAGGGCTACCTCAACATCGCGCAGTTCGGCCGCTCGGTCTACGGCGTGGAGACGGCGGCGCGGCACTACTTCAACAAGAGCGCGATCGACCTGAACTTCGTCGAGGCCGCGACGATCGCGGGGATCACGAAGGCCCCGTCCACGTACGACCCGACGACGCAGCCGGAGAACGCCCAGAAGCGGCGCGACATCGTGCTCAACCAGATGTACCAGCAGGGGTACATCACGCGGGAGGAGTACGACTCGGGCCGCGCCCAGCCGATCGCCGACACCCTGGCCATCCAGCCGCTCGAGGCCGGCTGCCAGGCCGCGCAGGACGGCGCCGCGTTCTTCTGCGACTACGTCACGAAGATCATCATGTCCGACCCGGTGTTCGGCGAGACCAAGGAGGAGCGCCAGGCGCGGCTCTACCGCGGCGGTCTCGACATCTACACGACGCTCGACCCCGCGATGCAGAAGGCCGCGCAGCAGCACGCGTCGGCGGCGGTGCCGGCGGACGACCCGAGCAAGATCGAGGACGCGATCGTCACCGTGGAGCCGGGGACCGGCAAGATCCTCGCCATGGCGCAGAACCGCGCGTTCGACAACACGCAGGACCCGGCGCCGAACACGACGGCGGTGAACTACAGCGTCGACCAGGCTCACGGATCGTCGAACGGGTTCTCCCCGGGCTCGACGTGGAAGCCGTTCGTGCTCGCCGAATGGCTCAACCAGGGGCACTCGCTCTACGAGACGGTGAGCGCCACCAAGCGCACCTGGACCATCAACCGCGACTTCCACGCGAGCTGCAAGCGGCTCGGCACCGACCAGTGGACGCCGGCCAACTCCGACGGCCCCGGCAGCGGGTCCATGTCGGTCCTCAAGGCGACGTACAACTCGGTCAACACCGCGTACACGACGATGGCGAGCCAGCTCGACCTGTGCGGCATCGCGAACACGGCCAAGGCCGCCGGCTTCCAACCGTCGATGCTCAAGGACGAAGGGGTCGTGGACGTGCAGGCGTCGATGATCCTGGGTACCCAGAACTCGTCCCCGCTCCAGATGGCGGCGGCTTACGCGACGTTCGCGAGCGGCGGCACCTACTGCTCGCCCGTCGCGATCACCAAGGTCCTCGACTCCGACGGCAAGGAGCTGCCCGTGCCGTCCGCGGACTGCCAGCCCAACGCCATCGACCCCACGATCGCGAACACGGTCACGTACGCGCTGCAGCAGGTCCTCACGCAGGGCTCCGGGCGCGGCAACGGTCTTGCCGACGGGCGTCCCGCCGCCGGCAAGACCGGCACGGCGAACAACAACACGCACACGTGGTTCATCGGGTACACGCCGCAGGTCGTCACCGCGGTGTGGATCGGCAACGCCGAGAGCGACATCCCGATGAACATGCTCGACACGGGCCGCTGGTTCACGATCAACGGCAAGTCACGGTCCTTCTGGTACGGCTCGAGCCTGGCCGCCCCGACCTGGCGCGACTACATGAACCAGATCCTCGCCGGCAAGCCCGCCCCGGGCTTCGCCGACCCGGACTGGAAGCGCGTGAACGCCCCGGCCCCGCCGCCCTCTGCGCCCTCCAACCCGGACGACGGCGACGGCGACCAGGGCGGTGGCGGCGACCAGGGCGGCGGTGACCAGGGCGGCGGCGACGAGCCTGACGCCGACGCCGGCGGAGGGCGTGGCGACCGCGGTGACCGCGGGAACGGGGCCGGCCGCGACGACGTCGACCTCGGCGAGTGGTTCGACACCCTCGGCGGCGGAGGGAACGGCTGAGCGCCGTCGGCCGGCGCCGGGCCCTGCGCGGGCTCGGCGCGCTCGCCGCTGTCGGCGCGGCGGGCGTCGCGTACGCGCACGTCGAGACGAAGCTCTTCACGCTCCGCCGGGTGACCGTGCCCGTGCTGCCCGCCGGCACGCCCGAGCTGCGCGTGCTCCACGTCTCGGACCTCCACCTGGTCCCCAGCCAGCGCCGCAAGATCGAGTGGGTGCGCTCGCTCGCCGAGCTCGAGCCGGACCTCGTCGTCGACACGGGCGACAACCTCGCGCACGTCGACTCCCTCGACCCGCTGTTGCACGCGCTCGAGCCGCTGCTGTCGACGCCCGGCGCCTTCGTCATGGGGTCGAACGACTACTACGCACCCGTCCCCAAGAACCCCGCGCGCTACCTCCTGCCGGACGCGCGCGTGCCGTTCGCCCGCGAGGCCCGGCTGCTCCCGGCCGGCGAGCTGGCGGCGGCGATGCGTGACGCAGGGTGGGTCGACCTCACGAACCGTCGCGACGCCCTCGACGTCGGCGGGGTCCGCCTCGACCTCGTCGGCGTGGACGACCCCCACCTCGACCGGGACGTCTTCCCGGCTCCCTCCGCACCGCACGACCCCCGCACAGGCTCCGGGGCGCCGTCGAGCGACGGCCCGGTGCTCCGCGTCGGGGTGACCCACGCGCCGTACCGGCGCGTCCTGGACGCCATGCACGACGACGCCGCGGACCTGGTCCTCGCCGGCCACACCCACGGCGGGCAGCTCTGCGTGCCCGGGTTCGGCGCGCTCGTGACGAACTGCGACATCGACCGCCAGCGGGCCAAGGGACTGCACGGCTGGCCCGGCGCACGACCCGACGCACCCGGCGGCGAGGACTCGACGTGGCTGCACGTCTCCGCCGGGGCGGGCACCTCGCCGTACGCGCAGGTGCGGTTCGCCTGCCGACCCGAGGCGACGCTGCTCACCCTGACGGCGCGCTGAGCCGGCCCTCGCCCACGCGTGGGAGGGGCCGCCACCGGGTGTCGCGGGGGTCACGCGGATCGAGTTTCGTGGCACGGCACTTCGTCGGCTATTCTGGGCAGGCTTCCCGCGCGGAAGACGAGGTCTCCTCGTCGACCATCGCACGGACGAGCAACCGGGGTGTGGCGCAGCTTGGTAGCGCGCTTCGTTCGGGACGAAGAGGTCGCAGGTTCAAATCCTGTCACCCCGACCAGGCTGAAGGCCCGGAATCGCCACGATTCCGGGCCTTCGTCGTATGCCTGCACCATGCGCCCGCCGGGGTTCGGGGGTCGCGCCGCACGTCCTCAGGACCGGTCGGCGGCGAGACCGGTCGCGGTCCCGGCGGCGTCGCACGGCGGGTCGATCTCCACCCCCGCGGCCTCCGCCTCCCCCACCAGGAGGACGAGGGCGCGCTCCATCGCCGTCGGTCGCAGCTTGCCGACCTGGTGCCCGTGCGGGTGGTCGAAGAACGCGAGCAGGCACAGCAGGAGC
Source organism: Cellulosimicrobium sp. I38E (assembly GCF_001647255.1). NCBI lineage: Bacteria > Bacillati > Actinomycetota > Actinomycetes > Micrococcales > Promicromonosporaceae > Cellulosimicrobium > Cellulosimicrobium sp. I38E. The sequence continues at coordinate 129,252 of NZ_LUAZ01000061.1, read as the reverse complement.
GTGATGACGAGCGCGACGCTGCCCATGAGGAGACCCTGCGTCGCGGCACGCTCCGCCGAGTCGGCGAAGAACAGCAGGAAGACGAAGACGGTCCCGGAGACGACGAAGAGCACCAGCCACAGCGGGAGGGGGATCAGACCCTCCGCACCGTGCACGCGGGACTGGCGGGCGTCCTCGCGCGCCGCGGTCTGGTCCATCCACCGGTCGTAGGCGGACTGCTGGGTGTCCGACGCGGGGACGACGTCGCGGATCGTCCGGTAGAGCGCGACTCCCCACGGGTTCACCGCCTCGCCGAGCTCGCCGTCCGCCATCTGCTCCCACTCGTTCGCGACGACGTACCGGGCGTAGCAGACGAGCTCGCCGGAGAGCCGCGCCGCGTCGTCGGGGGCGAGGAACTGTGCGGTCTCGAGCTGCTGCACGACGATCCGCGCCTCCGACTCGGCGCCGCTCCGCGCCTCGTCGTACGACTCGAACGCGAGGAAGACGATGAAGCCCAGGAGCACCGAGAAGCCGGTGGCGACCACGCCGAAGACCCCGGACGCCCGGTCGCCGTCGCTGAACCGGCTCCCGGCGGGTGCGCGCCGCCGGACGAGCAGCATCGTCGCGACGGCCACCGCGACGACGAGGACGGTCACGATCGCGCCGACGACGATGCTCACGGCACCTCCTCCGCGGGTCCCGCCGCACGGCGGGTGCTGTCCTGGACAGCCTGCCCGTGGACACCGCGCGGGGTCGTCACGCGAAACGCATGAACGCCACCGCGGCGCGGCGTCGCGACCTGGCGTCCGCCCGTGCCCAGGAGCCTTGCCCAGGGGCCTGCCGGCACCCGCCGCCGCACCTCGCACGGCGCACGAGATCGCGCGAGACTGAGGCAGTCCGCCCGAGTCCCGGGCGCCCGAGTCACCGCGGAGGTCGCCATGAGCGCTGGTCGTCACGTCGTCGTCGGAGGAGGGCTCGCCGCGGCGAAGGCGGTCGAGACGCTGCGCGACGAGGGCTACGACGGTGGCCTGACCGTCGTCGCGCGCGAGCCGCACCGACCGTACGAGCGGCCGCCGCTGTCCAAGGACTACCTGCGCGGCGAGGCGGAGCGCGAGTCGGTGTTCCCCCTCTCCGCGGACTGGTACGACGAGCACGACGTCGAGCTCCTCACCGAGACGGAGGCGAGCGCCGTCGACCTCGCCGGTCGCAGCGTCGCTCTCTCCGACGGCCGGACGCTCCCGTACGAGAAGCTGCTCCTCGCGACCGGCTCGGACCCGCGCCGGATCCCGCTGCCTGGCCTCGACCTGGACGGTGTCCACGAGCTGCGCACGCTCGACGACAGCGACGCGCTCGCCACCGCGCTGCGCGCTGCCCACGACGGCGGCGCGGGGCGGCTCGCGATCGTCGGCGACGGCTGGATCGGGCTCGAGGTCGCGGCCTCCGCCCGCTCGTTCGGCCTCGACGTCACGGTGATCGGGCTCGGCACGCACCCCCTCGAACGGGTTCTGGGCCCGGAGATGGGCGAGCTGTACGGACAGGTCCACACCGACCACGGCGTCCACCTCCACCGCCGCGCCCAGGTCACGGGCATCTCGGGCGAGGGTCGCCGAGCGACCGGCGTCGACATCGCCGACGGGACGCACGTCGACGCCGACCTCGTGCTCGTCGCCGTCGGCGCGGTCCCGAACGTCGCGCTCGCCCGCGACGCGGGCCTCGCCCTCGACTCCGCGACGGGCGGCGTCGTCGCCTCCGCCACGCTCCAGACCACCGACCCCGACGTCTTCGTCGCCGGCGACATCGCGAGCGTGCCGACCGCACGCTACGGGCGGTCGGTGCGCGTCGAGCACTGGGCGACCGCGCTCAACCAGGGCCCGCACGCCGCGCGTGCGATGCTCGGCGCGACCGACCCCTACCCCGAGCTGCCCTACTTCTTCTCCGACCAGTACGACGTCGGCATGGAGTACCTCGGCTTCGTCGCCGGGCCCGATGCCTACGACGAGGTCGTGGTCTCCGGCTCCGTCCCCGACCGCGAGCTCGTCGCGTTCTGGGTCAAGGACGGCCGCGTCGAGGCCGGCATGGCCGTCAACGTGTGGGACCGCATGGAGGACGTCAAGGCGCTGATCCACCGCGACGCCGTCGACCGCGCCGAGCTGGAGTCGTTCGTCGCCTGAACGAGAGAGCCGTCTGACCCGCCGAGGTAGAGCCGTGGTCGGCCGACCACGGCTCTACCTCGCGCGACCACGCGCTACCTCGCGGGCCAGGGCCCCTACCTCGGCGTCAGGGGAGGTCGCGCTGATCCGGGCCTACGTACTCGCTGAGCGGGCGGATGAGGGCATTGGCAGCGCGCTGCTCCATGACGTGCGCAGTCCAGCCGACCACGCGCGACGCGACGAACAGCGGGGTGAAGATCTGCGTGTCGAAGCCCATGAGGTGGTACGCGGGGCCGGCCGGGTAGTCGAGGTTCGGCAGGATGTTCTTGCGCTCGGTCATCGCGGTCTCGAGAGCGACGTAGAGGTCGAGGAGGTCCTGGCGGCCGTAGTGCACGACGAGGTCGTCGAGCGTCGCGCGCATGGTCGGGACGCGCGAGTCACCGTGCTTGTAGACGCGGTGACCGAATCCCATGATCTTGCGCTTGTGCGCGAGCGCGTCGTCGAGCCACGCCTCGGCACGGTCAGCGGACCCGATCTCGGCGAACGTCGCCATGACAGCCTCGTTCGCGCCCCCGTGGAGCGGGCCCTTGAGCGCGCCGACGGCGCCGGTCACGGCGGAGTGCAGGTCCGACAGCGTCGACGTGATGACGCGCGCGGTGAAGGTCGAGGCGTTGAACGAGTGCTCGGCGTACAGCACCATCGAGACCTCGAACGCGCGCACGACGGCGGTCTCGGGGACCTCGCCGAACGTCATCCACAGGAAGTTCTCGGCGTAGGTCAGGTCGTCGCGCGGCTCGACGATCTGCTGGCCCCGTCGACGGCGCTGGTCGAGCGCGACGGCGGCGGGCAGCACGGCCCACAGGCGGACCGCCTTGGCCTGCTCGGCCTCGGGCGACGAGTCCTCGGCGTCCGGGTCGTGCGCGCCGAGCTGCGAGATCGCGGTGCGGACGACGTCCATGGGGTGGCACGTCGTCGGGAGCTCGAGGATCGCGTTGCGTACGTTCCCGGGCAGGGCGCGGTGCTCGCGCTCGACGGCGGTCTGCTCGGCGAGCTGCTCGGGCGTGGGGAGCTCGCCGTGCCACAGGAGGTACGCGACCTCCTCGAAGCTGCGGCGCGCGGCGAGGTCCTGCACCGGGTAGCCGCGGTAGAGGAGCGAGTTCGTGTCGGGGTTGACCTTGGAGATCGCGGTGACGTCGACGACGACGCCCGCGAGCCCCTTGCGGATCTCGGGTCCCTCGGCGGTGGTCGGGGAGGTGGTCATGCGGTCACTCCTTCGTGCTGCACGGGTCGCGGGGAGATGCCGGTGCCGCGGCCCACGGGCGCGCGGCACCGGCGGGGTCGTCAGGGCCGGTAGGTGAAGATGCCCTCGTCGAACGTGTTGTAGGCGGCGTAGTCGAGCAGCTCGTAGAGGCGGGCGCGCGTCTGCATGCCCTCGACCTGCCCCGCCTGGGTGCCGGTCGCGGCGATCTCGTCGAGCGCGCGCTCGGTGGCGCCCATCGCGACCCGCAGGAGCGTGACGGGGTAGATGATCAGCCGCACGCCGGCGTCGCCGAGCTGGCGGCGGGTGAAGAGCTCGGACTTGCCGAACTCGGTCATGTTGGCGAGCACGGGCACGTCCACGGCCGACGCGACGGCCTCGAACTCCGAGAGGTCCTTCATGGCCTCGGGGAAGATCGCGTCGGCACCCGCGTCGACGAGCGCCTTCGCGCGGTCGATCGCGGCCCGCAGCCCGGCGTCACCGGGGATGGTGCCGCGGACGTCGGTGCGCGCCATGATCAGGAAGCCGGGGTCGCGCCGCGCGTCGGCGGCCGCACGGACGCGCTTGGCCGCCTCGTCGAGCCCGACGACCTCCTTGCCGTCGAGGTGACCGCACCGCTTGGGGTTGACCTGGTCCTCGACGTGCGCGCCCGCGACGCCCGCGTCCTCGAGCGTCTGGACCGTGCGCGCGACGTTCATGGGCTCGCCGAACCCGGTGTCGGCGTCGACGAGCGCGGGCAGGTCGGTGACGCGCGCGATCTGCTGCGAGCGCCCCGCGACCTCGGTGAGGGTCGTGAGGCCGATGTCGGGCAGGCCGAGGTCCGCCGAGAGCACGGCCCCCGACACGTACACGCCGTCGAAGCCCTTGTCCTGGATCAGGCGCGCGGACAGCGGGTTGAACGCGCCCGGGAGCCGCAGCGGATCTCCCGTGGTCGCCGCGGCGTCGAGCGCCGCGCGGAACGCGCGCCGCTTGTCCGACGACGTCACCTGGCTGTACAGCATCAGCGGGCCTCTCCCTCGGTCGCAGGCTCGTCCGCCTCGTGCATGGTGAAGCCCTCGCCCTCGAACTCGGCCGGCGCCTCGCCGGCGTCGTCACGCCCCAGCTCGAACAGGCCGGTCGGGGTCGGGACGGAGTCGAGGAGCCCGGGGCGCCCGACGATCGTCAGCTCGCGCACCTCCGCGGGCGTGAGCTCCGGGAGCCGCTGCGCGAGGTCGAGGAAGCGCTCGATCTCGGCGTCCTCGAGGACGCCCGCGGCGAGCGTGCGGAACTTCTTGACGTACTGCTCGCGCCCGAACGGCCGCGCGCCGAGCGGGTGCGCGTCGGCGACGGCGATCTCGCGGACGAGGCGGCCGCCGTCGGCCAGCTCGATCTCTACGCGCCCGCCGAACGCCTTCTCGGCCGGGTCGGTCGAGTGGTAGCGGCGCGTCCACTCGGGGTCCTCGGCGGTCGTGACCTTGGCCCACAGCGCGACGGTGTCGGGGCGGCCGGCGCGCTCGGGCGTGTACGAGTCGACGTGGTGCCAGCCGCCGTCCTGCAGCGCGACCGCGAAGATGTAGGGGATCGAGTGGTCGAGCGTCTCGCGCGACGCCGTCGGGTCGTACTTCTGCGGGTCGTTCGCGCCGGAGCCGATGACGTAGTGGGTGTGGTGGCTCGTGTGGATGACGATCGACGTGACGTTCTCGGGGTCGGCGAGCCACGGGTGCTCGTCGTGCAGCGCGCGGGCGAGGTCGATGAGCGCCTGCGACTGGTACTCCGCGGAGTGCTCCTTGGTGTACGTGTCGAGGATCGCGGTCTTGGGCTCGCCCGGTGCGGGGAGCACGACGTCGTACGCCGCGTCCGGGCCGTCGAGCAGCCACGCGACGACGCCGTCCTCACCCTCGTAGATCGGCTCGGGCGACGTCTGCCCCCGCATCGCCCGGTCGACGGCCTCGACCGCGACCTTGCCCGCGAACGCCGGGGCGTGCGCCTTCCACGTGGAGATCTGGCCCTTGCGGGACTGGCGCGTGGCCGTCGTCGTGTGCAGGGCCTGGCCGATCGCCTGGAACACCGTCTCGGTGTCGAGGCCGAGGAGCGTCCCGATGCCCGCGGCGGCCGACGGCCCGAGGTGCGCGACGTGGTCGATCTTGTGCCGGTGCAGGCTGATCGCGCGCACGAGGTCGACCTGGATCTCGTAGCCGGTCGCGATCGCCCGCACGACCGCGGCGCCGTCGGACCCGGCGTGCTGCGCGACGGCGAGGATCGGCGGGATGTTGTCGCCCGGGTGGGAGTACTCGGCGGCGAGGAACGTGTCGTGGAAGTCGAGCTCGCGCACCGCGACGCCGTTCGCCCACGCCGCCCACTCGGGGCTCGTGCCGGTGGTGAGGCCGCAGCCGAACACCGTCGCGCCCGGCGTGTACGGGTGCGCGAGCGCCTGGCCGCGCGCCGCGACCGCGGGGCCGCGCGTCAGACTCGCCGCCGCGACGGCCGCGTTGTCGATGACGCGGTTGATCACCATGTCGACGACCTCGGGCGTGACCTCGACCGGGTCCGTCGCGAGCTCGGCGAGCTTCCACGCGAGCTGGTCGGTGCGGTCGAGCGGCTCCGCGCTGGGGTAGACGCGCAGGTGGTGGGTGTACGGCATCGGTGTCTCCGTCGTGCGGTGGGCGGTGGTCAGGGGAGGTCGTCGGCCGCCGACCCCACGCCGCGCAGGGACTGCTCGGCGAGGGCCGCGCTGCGCTCGATGTGGGCACGCATCGCGGCCTCGGCCGCGGCGGGGTCGCGGCTCGCGATCGCGTCCGCGACGGCGCGGTGCTCGTCGACGTGGTCGGTGGTGCCGACGCGGCGGCGTGCGGCGAGCGCGCGGTACCGGTCGACGTGGCCGCGGATCTGGCGCAGGAGCGCCGACCCCCAGCGGTTGTCGGCGAGCGCCTCGATCTCGCCGTGGAACTGTGCGCCGACGCGCAGCACCTCGTCCTCGTGGTCGCGCACGGCGTCCATGAGGGTCACGAGCCGGACGAGGCGCGCGACGTCGTCGGGCGTGGCGCGCTCGCACGCGTCCCGGGCGAGCAGCCCTTCGAGGCGGGCGCGCACGTCGTAGACGCGACGTGCGTCCGCGAGGTCGAGCGGCGCGACGCGCACTCCCCCCGTGGGCAGCTCGACGACGAGCGCCTCCGCCTGGAGCAGGCGCAGCGCCTCGCGCACCGGGGTCCGGGAGACGCCGAGCTCGGCGGACAGCACGGGCTCGGTGAGGCGGGCGTCGGGCGCGAGCGAGCCGTCGATGATGCGGCCGCGGAGGAGGTCGTAGACCGCGCGGGCGCCGGACTGACGGCGCGCGAGGCCCGCGTCGCCGGGGGCCGTCGCGGCCTGCCCGACGGCGGCGCGCAGGTCGGGCGTCGTCGTCACCCGGCCATCGTGCCACACGGACTGCGCACTTGTATACAAGTGTCGGTCGCGGGTGAGCGTGTCACATCCCGGGGCGCTGCGGCGTCGTACGGGCATGAGGATCGCAGTGACAGGTGGGACAGGGACGATCGGCCGGCACGTCGTCGCGGAGCTGACCGCGCGGGGGCACGAGGTGCGCGCGCTGAGCCGGCACGCGGAGCACTACCCGGTCGACCTCACGACGGGCGTCGGCCTGGCCGCCGCGCTCGCCGGGGTGGACGTCGTGGTGGACGCGAGCAACGCGGCGTCGTCCACGGCGACCTCGCGGGCGACGCTCGTCGACGGGACGCGCCGGCTGCTCGCGGCCGAGCGCGACGCCGGGGTGCGGCACCACGTGCTCGTCTCGATCGTGGGATGCCACGATGTGCCGATGGCCTACTACGGCGTGAAGGTCGAGCAGGAGCGGGCGGTCGCGGCCGGCGACGTCCCGTGGACGGTCGTCGCGGTGACGCAGTTCCACGAGTTCGTCGCCGGGACGCTCGCGGGCGCCGCGCGGCGCGGTGTCGTCCCGCTGCTGCGCGTCCCGGTCCAGCCCGTCGCGGCGCGGGACGCGGGCTCGGCCGTCGCCGACGCCGCGGGGCGCGAGCCGCTCCGCTCGACCACGACCGTCGCCGGGCCCGAGGTGCTCGACCTGCGGGACGTGGCGCGCGCCTGGCGTGCGGCCACCGGCTCCCGGGCGCTCCCCGTACGGGTGCCGCTGCCCGGGCGTCTCGGGCGCGCACTGCGCGCGGGCGGCCTCACGGACCCGCACCCGGACGCGCGCGGCACGACGACGTTCGCCGGCTGGCTCGCCGCGCAGCGCTCCACGGCGCCGGCCGCGCGATGAGCACCGACGACCTCGCGCACGCCTTCGAGGCCGAGCGCCCGCGCCTCCTGCGCCTCGCCTACGCGACCACGGGATCGTGGTCGGACGCCGAGGACTGCGTGCAGGACGCGTGGCTGCGCCTGCGCACCCAGGACCCCGCGTCGATCCGCAACCTCGCGGCGTGGCTCACGACGACGGTCGGCCGCCTCGCGCTCGACGTGCTCGGCAGCGCGCGCGTGCGGCGCGAGCGCTACGTCGGGACGTGGCTGCCCGAGCCCGTCGTCACCGCGCCCGGCGCGCGGTCCCCGGTCGCGTCGTCCGCCGCGACCGCGCGGGACGCCGCCGATCCCGCCGACCGCGCCACGCTCGACGAGGAGGTGAGCATGGCGCTGCTCGTCGTGCTCGAGCGCCTCTCCCCCGCGCAGCGCGTCGCGTTCGTGCTGCACGACGTCTTCGGGCTGCCGTTCGAGGAGGTGGGCGACGTCGTCGGGCGCTCCCCCGCGGCGGTGCGCCAGCTCGCGTCACGCGCCCGGAAGGACGTCGAGGCGGGACGGCCGCGCGGCCGGACGTCGCGCGCCGAGCAGGAGCGCGTCGTCGAGGCGTTCGTCGCGGCGTGCGCGGGCGACGACCTGCCGACGCTGCTCGGCCTGCTCGACCCCGACGTGATGCTCCGAGGCGACGGCGGCGGCAAGGTCCGCGCGCTGCGGCACCCGGTCCAGGGGGCACAGAGCGTCGGGGAGGTCCTGCTCTCCTACCTCCGCAACCGGCCGCGCGGCGCCGGGGCGGTCGACGTCAACGGCAGCCCGGGGCTCGCGCTCGTCGACGGCTCGGGGGTGCTCACGGTCTTGGCCTTCACGCTCGCGGACGGCCGCATCGTGGCGCTCGACATCGTGCGGAACCCGGACAAGCTGAGCACGGTGCCGCCGGGCCTGCTCGACGACGCCGGTCCGTGGTGGCCCTGACGGGCTACGGCCGGTAGTCGCCGGCCGGCCAAGCGCCGTAGCCGTCGAGGTGCTCGTCGGCGTCGCGCACGTAGTCGTCGACCGGCGTCATGCGCTCGGCCATCTCGAAGTGCCAGTCGACCAGCTCGCCGAGGGGGACGGTGGTGCGCGACGACCGCGCGACGTCGCGCCCCTCCTCCGACCACAACGGCGGGTAGAGGCTCAGCCCTTCGTCGAGGCGGACCGCCCCGATCTCGTCGTACCAGCCGGGCCACCGGACGGAGGCGTAGAACTCCGTCGTCCCGCCGCTCACCGCCCACTCGAGGAACGCGGCCTGGCCGAAGCCCAGGTCGACCCACGTGAGCGAGTCGGGCGCGAAGTAGTTGACGTTGCCGAGCTGGCCCGGGAGGCCGCCGCCGTTGATCGCGAACGTGCCGCCGAGCACGTCGTACGCGACGACCAGGACCGACGGCGCGACGCTGTCGTCACCCGGCTCGCCGAGCCCGTTGACGGTCGCGAGGTCGGGCAGCCCGGCCCCGCCCCCACCGATGATCCGCAGCCACCCGCCGTCGACGAGCACCCCGCCGGTGTGCAGCGCGAGCGCGCCCAGCGTCGAGCGGACGGTGACCTGGAGCCGGAAGAGGACCTCGAGCGACCACGCCGGGGCCGGCACGACCTCCACGCCACCGCGCCCGAGCATGCGGGAGAGCGTCGGCCAGGCGGGGTCGTCGACCGCCGCCAGCTCCGCTGCCGTCCTCACTGTCATGGCCGGATCATGCCAGATGTTGCCGGTAACCAGGAGTCCTGCTATGGAGCGGCGCCCGGCAGGTCCCCCGATGGGCTGAAAGACCGATTCGGAAGGGCTCCTGCGGCACGACCGACCACCGATCGTTCGGGCCGTCACGGTCTGGGTGTGAAGACTCGGCGGCGAGCCCGCGCAGACCGCGTCCGCGCGGTCACGCCGGGGTGTCCCTGTGGGTAGCGTCTCGGCCGTGGACGACGAGCGCACCGTACCGACGGCGGACGGCACCCACGGACCTCGACCCGCGAGCGCACGCCGGGTCCCGCGGGGCGCGGTCGCCGTCGTCGCGTCGGTCGCCGGCGTGGGCCTCGCGGTCGTCGCCTCGCTCCTCGCGCCCGCGGTCCTCGACACCGCCGTGACCGACGGCCCGGCCGCGCTCCCGTCGTCGCCACCGGACGGGTCGACGGCGACGTCGCCCAGGGCGGGCGATCCGGGACAGGGGACGGAGGACATGATCGCGCTCCTCCTCGCCCTGCCGGGCGTCGAGGACGTGCAGACGAACGGGCGGGTGGGCACGTCGGCCGAGATCACGCTCGTGACTCCGCTCCCGGACCCCGAGGTCGCGCAGCGCACCGCCAGGGACGCGAGCGCGATCGTCGCGGCCGTGCCCGGGGGCGGCGCGTGGTCGCTCCGCGTCGAGGGCACGGGCACCGGCGGCGGGACGCTCGCCGTCGAGCACGGCCCGGGAGCGGCCACCGTCCCCGGCGTCGACCCGGCCACCGGGGAGCCGCGCCCCGACCTCCTCGGGGCCGACCCGGTCGCCGACGCCGTGCGCCTCGTCGCCCACGACTCCGTGCGGCGCGTGTACCTCGCCCCGGGCGCCGCCTCGGTCGACGTCCGCTCGGCCGACGACCTCGTCCCCGTCGCCGGGCTCGTGCGCGCCGAGGGCCGCGGGCTGACGAGCCTCGGCGTCGACGGCTCCGGTGTCGGCACCTACGACGGCGACGGGCTGACCGTCCCCGACGACGCCCTGCTCACGCTCCTGGCCGACGTCGCGGCGGAGCCCGGCGTGACGCAGGTCGTGCACGACGCCGTCCGCGACACGTTCCCGCAGGACCCCCTGCTCACGGTGGTCACCTCGGGCGACGCGGCCGTGGTCGCGCGCGTGCTCGACGGCGCGGCCTACCCGGGCCCCGTGCTCGCGTACCAGGTCCACGGCGCGACCGACGGCGGCGCGTCCGCGACGCGCTCCGGGTTCGTCGCGGGGGTCGCCCCGACGGCCGGGACCCACCCTGCGGGCGCGTGCGCGCCCGGCGACCTCGCGCTCGGGGCACTGGGGTTCGACGCCGCGGCGGGGCGCCGCTTCCTCACCGTCACGGCGCGCAACGACAGCACCGCGGAGTGCGTCCTCGCCGGCGCGCCCGCGGTCCGCTTCGTCGCCGACGGCGGCTCGGAGACGGACGTGCTCCTCGAGCCGGACGACGACGGCCTCGCTCCGCTCACGCTCGCACCCGGCGCCACCGCCTGGGCCGCGCTCTCGTGGCGCGGCGGGTCGACGGCCGACGACCCGCCGCTCGTCACGACGCTGCTCGTGGCCCCGCACCCGGGCGACCCAGAGTCGGTCGTCGGGCTCGCGGGGATCCCCGGCGTCGGCGACGGCCTCGACCTGCTCGGCGGCGGGACCGCGACGATCGGGTCGTGGGCACCTGCCCGGACGGGGTGACGAGCTCGCGGGCTGCGGGGCATCAGCTCAGGCACTCCCGAACCATCTGGCTCTCCGACTGCACACCGTCGACGACCGACAACCGGTCGACCGCGCCTCGCCAGTGGTCCGTCCACGTGCCGTCGCGCTGCGCCCGACCGACCTGGAGAGCACCGCTCGACGGCCAGCCCGGGCTCGAGGTCGCGACGGTTCCCGCGAGCGTCGTCTCGCCAGCACCCGGGTCGTCCACCGAGCCGATCTCGCAGACGTAGAGGCGCAGCTCACCCGCGGCGGTATCCCGCACGCCCGTCAGCCGAACCCACGACCCGGGCTTCACGTCGACGCCGGAGAACGCGATGGTCGACGCCGAGCCGTCGGCGTCGCTGTCCGCCGTCCAGAACGCCCAGCACGTGCCGGACGCCGTCCCGCACGCGGCGTCGTGCCGCACGCCCAGGGAGAACGCGCTCGCCCGGTCCCCCACCTGGCTCACGGCGGCACGCGTCGCCCCGGTCGCGTCGGCCCGCACAGTCGCCCCCACGGAGAAGGCACCGCCCGTCGGCGCCACGGGCGTCGCGGACCAGGCGGCGGACGCGTCGTCGGCGATCACGAGCGCGCCGTCCGACGGGTCGATCTCGAAGTCCGCGAGGTACCCGCGACCCCACATGCCGTCATGCGCGAGGGTGAGCGAGCGGCTGCCCGAGGCGTCTCGCGCCTCCGGCCCCGAGCCCTCGGAGAACGCCCAGCGCACCGGCGCCGCGCTCGCCACGGAGAACCGGTAGAGGCGCACCGGGCCCGTTCCCCCGGCAGCGTCGACCGCCTGCGCGGAGATCCGGTGGCTTCCGCTCGTCGTCGGCGTGAACTCGACCCGCTCGCCCGGCACCGTCGAACGGTCGAGCGCTTCCGAGTCGAACGAGTAGCGGATCGCCACGACCCCCGGCTCGTCGGTGGACAGCACGAACGCGCCGCGCACGCCGACACCGCCGGTCGTCGCACCCTCCCGGTAGACCGCGGGCTCACCCTCGACGGGCGTGATCACTGGCTCCAGCTCGGGCCGCACGAGGTCGGCGACGAACTCGCACCTGCTCGCCTCGCTCCAGGCCCCGCCGTCCGCCGTGGCCGCCCGTGCCTCCCACGAGTACACGCCGTCGTGCTGCAGCAGACCCGACGGCACCACCACCGCCGCGACCGTCCCCGTGGACTGGGGCAGCGTCTCCGCCGTCCACAGCTCGGCGCCCGTCGCGACGTCCTGCAGGGCGAACCGAGCCAGGAGCGCCCCGGACCCCCCGCCGGAGAGCTCTGCCCGGAGCGTCGGAGTGCTCGACCGCACGGTCGGTCGGCCATCGCCCGTCACGCACGCGCTCTCGGGGTCCGCGGTCCCGAGCGCGGTCGCGGTCGCTCCGGCCGCAGGTGCGAGCTCGAGCTCGAGCGCCGCCTCCGCACCGAGCACGGCCAGCCCGGACCGTGCGCCGGAGAGGCCGAGCGCGACGGGACCGCCGGACGCGACCGCCTCCACGACGGGCGCGGTGACGTCCCAGGACACCACGCCCCAACGGTCGCAGCGTGCGGACGAGGTCGCCGAAGCCACAGTGGGTCCCCACGTCGAGGCATGGTTCGCCCACACGCTCGACCGGACCACCGCGCCCACCACGTGCGCCGTGACCGGGCTCGTCCGGCACTGCGCGCCCTGCACGCCGGACGTCGTCAAGGTCGCGCGAGAGACCGTCGCGCCCACGGGCACGGCCGATGCGACGGCGTCGGTGAAGTCCCACGCGACACGCGACTCGCCCAGAACCGTGCAGAGGAGACCGGAGGCGCACCCTCCGACGACCTGCGGGCCCTCGAAGGCGAATCCGGATGCCGACCGCGGGAGCGCCGACCGCAGCACGGTCCGTGGGACACCGTCACCGTCGAGGACGAGGGGTGCACCAGCCTCGGCGGCCCCGGTGCTCGGTACCGGTACGGCACTCGCCGTCGTCGCACCGGCGGTCAGGCCCGTGAGGGCCAGCACCACGCTCAGCAGCACGGCCGTCGTCCCGCGCGTCGTTCGTCTCACGTCTCCCCCGATCATCCCGCTCGCCGTTCCTCGGCGAGGTACCCGCGTGGCCCTGGGTCGTCCTCGACCAGGTCCTCGCGCGGCGGCTGGCGGAAATGTACACCGGCAGCGGGCACCGCCGACACGGCTGTTCGGGCGATCGCGGCACGGCCCTCGGAACTCACCCGAACGTCGCGGTGAACACCTGGACGCCGGGCGGGACGTCGAGCTCGACGAGTCCTTCCGTCGGGCCGTCGCCCTCCAGGACGGGGTAGAGCGTCGGGCTGCCGGAGACGTCGATCTCGCGGGTCGTGGTCCGCCCGTCCGTCGTGACGCGCGCCGTGACGGTGCCCTCGCCGCCGAGCACCGTGAACACGTCGGTCGAGCGGTACGCGAGGCGCACGCGCGCGTCGTCGGACACGGCGGTCGCGCCCTGGAAGTCGACGTCCCACGTGCCGCCGAGCGAGAACGTGTCCTGCCGCTGGTCGTCGGCGAGCGTGAAGTCCTGCTGCCCCGCGGCGTAGCGCGGCTCGCCCGCGTAGTTGACGACGCGCTTGATCGAGAAGTAGGTCTCCGGCGTCGTCTCGTCCTGCGGCGTGGTGTCGCCGACGGCGGTGGGCGCGGGCAGCTCGACGCCCGGGTTCGCGTCCTCGAGGAGCTCGCGAACCAGGCGCTCGGTGTCCTCGTACCCGCCCTCCCCGAAGCGGATGTGACGCACGGTCCCGTCGGCGTCGACGAGGTACTGCGCGGGCCAGTAGCGGTTCCGGTAGGCGGTCCAGGTCGCGTACGCGTTGTCCTGGGCCACGGGGTAGGTGACGCCGAGGTCCTGCGCGCCCGCGACGACGTTGCGCGTCTCGCGCTCGAACGCGAACTCGGGCGTGTGGACCCCGACGACCTCGAACCCCGCGCCGACGTCGCGGTACCGGTCGTACCAGGCGTTGACGTGCGGGATCGCGCGCTGGCAGTTGATGCAGGAGTAGGTCCAGAAGTCGACCAGCACGACCTTGCCGCGCAGCCCCTCGAGCGTCAGCGCCTCGCCGCCCGGGGTGTTGAGCCACGTGTCGATGCCACGCAGCTCCGGGGCGGTGCCGCAGTCCTCGAGCACGGGCGCGCCGTTCGAGCAGTTCGACAGCTCACGGTTCTCGTCGGTGACGAGCCCGCCGAGGTCGAGCGCCTCGCGCACGGCGTCGTTCTCGTCGACCCGCTGCTGGAGCGCGCCCGTGTAGTCGGGCAGGGCGCGCTGGAGCGCGGCGGGAAGGTTGAGCGCGAGCGCGCCCGCGAGCGCGATCATCACGACGCCGCCCGTGACGCGGATGCCGCGCGTGTGTCGCTGGAACCCGCGGACCCGCTCCGCGACACGTCGCCCGGCGAGCGCGAAGACGAGGAGCGGGACCGCCGCCCCGACCGCGAACGACACCGTCAGCGCGACGGTCCCCGGGCCGATGTTCCCCGTCGCCCCCGCCACGGTGATCGCCGCGAGGACGGGCCCGGCGCACGGCACGTACAGCACGCCGAGGCCGAGGCCGAGCACGAACGCCCCGCGGTCCTGTCGGGCGGCGCCGCGTCGTGCCCCGAGCGCCGCGATCCGCCGGAACGGCCGCTCCAGGACCTCCTCGACGCGCGGCACGATCATCCCCACGCCGATCGCGACGAGGAGCACGATGCCCGCCCAGCGCAGCAGGTCCTGCGGGAGCCCGAGCGCGGTCAGCAGGAGGGAGCCGAGGAGCGTGAAGACGCTGAAGCTGAGGACCAGGCCCGCGATGACGAGGTAGGGGCGCCACGAGCGGCGCGCGGCCCGCCGGGACGCACGGCGCCCGGGTCCGCCGTCGACCGGGGTGGCGGGCTCCGCGGCGTCCCCCGTCGACAGGTCGAGGGCGAGCGTCCCGCCGCGCGTCGGCCGCGCCGTGACCTCCCGCGTCCCGCGGGCCTCCTGCGCGCCGCCCGGGCCGCCCCGGCCACGCAGCCCTGCCGCCGGGCGGCCGCCGACGCGGACCGCGTCGGGGACGCCCGCGAACAGCCTCGGGGAGACGCCGCCCGTCCCGGGCTCCGAGGTGCCCGACGGCGGCTCCCCCGTGCGCGCGCCCTGCACGCCGCCCGCGAAGAAGATGACGGGCAGCATGGGCAGGATGCACGGCGAGATCCCCGTGATGAGTCCCCCGAGCAGGCCGATGACGATGAGCGTCTCCATGCCCGGGGTTCGGACCGGCGGCCCTCGCGGATGGGTCCGCCACGCGCCGAGGGCACGTCGCCGGGCGCACGACGACGGCCCCAACCGTCCGGTCGGGGCCGTCGGGACCCGCTCGCGCAGGTCCACCGCGCGCCCGCTTCTGGACGCGCCGGGAGGGTCACATGGTCGGCATGAGCACCGAGTCGACGAGGTACACGGTCGCGTTCTGCGTCATCACGCCACCGCACACGACGGCCGCGTCGTTGACCATGAGCTCGTCGCCCGAGCCGGTCACCTCGACCGTGCCGCCCTCGACGGTCTCGTGCTCGCCGACGACCTGGTCGGGCGTGAGCTGGCCGGGCACCACGTGGTACGTGAGGATCTTCGTCAGCGTGTCGGAGTCCGTCTTGAGCGAGTCGAGCGTCGCGGCGTCGATCTTCGCGAACGCGTCGTCGACGGGGGCGAACACGGTGAACTCGCCGCCGTTGAGCGTGTCGACGAGGTCGACGTCCGGGTTCAGCTCACCCGAGACGGCCGCGGTGAGCGTCGTGAGCAGCGGGTTGTTCGACGCCGCCACGGCGACGGGGTCGGTCGACATGCCCGTGATCGACCCGGCGCCGTCGGGCACCTGCTCCGCGTAGGCCGCGCAGCCGGGGCCCACGAGGTTCGCGGCGGGGTCGGCCGCCATGTCGTCCGAGCCCTCGGTCGAGTCGTCGGTCATGTCGTCGGACGTCGAGTCGTCCGTCATGGTGTCGGACTGGGAGTCGGTCGTCGTCGAGTCGGACCCCGTGTCCGTGTCCGAGCTGCACGCGGACAGGCCGAGCACGGCGAGCGTGGCGATGCCGGCGACGGCGTACGACGTGCGGGTGCGAACGTTCATCGGTCTCTCCTCGGGTCGTCGCCCCGCCGGTGCGGGGCGTCATGCCGAGGGTTCGGAGCGCCGCCCCGGGTGGATGGGTCGGGATCGGCACGAGTTTTTCTCGCGCGCGTCCCGACCCCTCCGAGCCGCACCGCTCAGCCGACGAGCGCGACCACCGGGTCCGCCGTGGGCTGCTCCGAGCCGCCCGCCGGCTCGACCGTCACGGCCATGCCGACGCCCGGCTCGCCCTGGACGAGCCGGGACGTGCTGCCGTCCTGGACGTCGAGGACGCCCGCCGAGACGACGGCACCATCGGCCTCGACCACCCAGAGCTGGTAGTCGCGGTCGTCGCCCGCGTCGGGAAGGTCGGAGGCACGGAAGTACATGTCGTCGCCGGCGGCGAGCACGGACGCCTGGCCGCCCCCCTCGACGTCGCCGTGCAGGATCGTCGCGTCGGGGTCGGCGAGCATGCGCTCGATCGCGTCCGCCTGCGCCTCCAGGCGCGACTGCTCCTGCGTCGCGCGGACCGCGACCGTGGTCGGGACGGCCACCGCGACCACCGCGGCCACCGCCGCCGCGAGCCCGGTCCAGCGCCGTCGACGCGCGCGGCGGGCGGCCGCGAGGTCCACGACGACGCCACCCCCCGTGCTCTCCCCGGCGGACGGGACCGGGGCCGCGGACGCCGCCACCCGGGCCAGCACGGCGTCGCGCAGGGCGGGCGGCGGGGCGCTCTCGACCGCGAACGCCGCCACGACGTCGCGGTACTCGTCGAGCTCGCGCCGCGCGTCGGGGTCGGCCGCGAGCAGGCGCTCGACGGCGCGCCGCTCGACGTCGTCCACCGCGTCGAGCGCGTAGGCGGGGAGCAGGTCGCGGACGTCCGGACGGTCGTCCGCGCCGTCACCGCGGGGCGTGGTCAGGTCAGCCACGACGCACCCCCAGGCAGTCGCGGAGCCGCAGGAGCCCGTCCCGGATGCGGGACTTCACGGTCGGCAGCGCGGCGTCGAGCCGCTCCGCGACCTCCCGGTAGGTGAGCCCGCCGTAGTACGCCTGCACGACCGCCTCCCGCTGCGTCGCCGTGAGCGAGTCCAGGCAGCGCCGCACGGCCGCGCCCTCGAGACGTCGCTCGACGTCCTCCACCACCACGTCCCGCGGTGCCGCGGCCGTCGAGGCGTCCACGTCGCGCTGGTCGCGGTCACGGCGCGCCTGCTCGGCCCGCACGCGGTCCACCGCGCGCCGCCGCGCGAGCGTGGCGACCCACGTGCGCGCCGAGCCGCGGGTCGCGTCGTAGCGCGCCGCCGTCTGCCACACCTCCACCATCACCTCCTGCACGACCTCCGCCGCGTGGTCCGGGTCCCGCAGGACGCCCAGGCACGTGCCGTAGGCGACCGGCGCGAGCGCGTCGTAGACGGGCGCGAACGCCGCCGGGTCACCGCCGGCGCACGCTGACAGCGCAGCGTCGACCGCCGGGTTCGTCGTCACGGGAGGTGGCACCCGGTCAGTGTGCAGCACGGGCGCCTCCCCCACGCGCTGCGGCGCGTCGACCACGGCTCTCGGCACCCGACCTCCCGTCGCCAGCGCCGTCCCGGTCCGTCCGGGACACCCTCGGTTCGGCGCCGACGCGCGGACGGATGGGTTCCCGTCCCGGGGGCACCGGTCAGAGCGCGCGCCGGGTGCGGACCGCGGCGGCGAGCTCGCGCAGGAGGTCGGCCGTCGTGCCCCAGTCGATGCACGCGTCGGTGACCGACTGCCCGTACACGAGGCCGCTCGGCGCGGGCTTCTGCGCGCCCGCCACGAGGAAGCTCTCCATCATGAGGCCCGTGATCCCCTGCTCGCCCTCGGCGAGGCGCGCGGAGACCTCGCGCACGACCTCTGCCTGGCGCACGTGGCTCTTGCCCGAGTTGCCGTGCGAGGCGTCCACGACCAGCCCGTGCTCCGTGAGCCCGCCCCGGCCCGAGGTGCGCGCGACCGCGAGCGCCGCCGCGACGTCGTCGGCCCCGTAGTTGGGGCCCGAGCGGCCACCGCGCAGGATGACGTGGCAGTCGGGGTTGCCCGCGGTCTCCACGGCGGCGGCCCGGCCGAGCGAGTCCATGCCGAAGAACGTGTGCTCGCTCGCCGCGGTGATGCAGCCGTCCACCGCGATCTGCACGTCGCCGTCGGTCGCGTTCTTGAACCCGACGGGCATGGACAGGCCCGAGGCGAGCTGGCGGTGCACCTGCGACTCGGCGTTGCGCGCGCCGATCGCACCCCACGACACGGCGTCGGCGATGTACTGCGGGCTCGTCGGCTCGAGGAACTCGCACGCGGCCGGGACGCCGGCGTCGAGGACGCCCAGCAGCACCTCGCGCGCGAGGCGCAGGCCGTGGTGCACGTCGTGCGAGCCGTCCAGGTGCGGGTCGTTGATGAGGCCCTTCCAGCCGACCGTGGTGCGCGGCTTCTCGAAGTACACGCGCATGACGATCATGAGGTCGTCCGCGAGCTCGTGCGCGACGGCGGCCAGGCGCCCCGCGTACTCGAGCGCGGCCTCGGGGTCGTGCACGGAGCACGGGCCGACGATGACGAGGAGGCGGTCGTCGTCGCCCGCGAGGACGTCGCGGACCTCGCGGCGCGACGTCGTCACGAGGTCGCTGCGCGTGGCGCCGAGCGGGAGGTCGGCGAGCATCGTGCGCGGGGCGGGGAGCGCGTCGAGCGCGCGGACCCGCAGGTCGCTCGTGCGGGCCTGGAGCTCGGGGCTGTCCACGGGGTCGACGGTACTCGTCACGCGGTCGGTCGACGCGGTGGACGTCGGGGTGGACGCCGTGGCTTCGGGCGGGGTGGTCGTGCTGGTCACGGGAGGCTCCTGGTCTGTGCGGCGGTGGTCGGGGGCCGCCGTGAGATCGGAGTGCTCAGCGGTGCCCAGCGGCGCTTCACCGGCCTGCTGCCGCCCG
Source organism: Cellulosimicrobium sp. I38E (assembly GCF_001647255.1). Classification (NCBI taxonomy): domain Bacteria; kingdom Bacillati; phylum Actinomycetota; class Actinomycetes; order Micrococcales; family Promicromonosporaceae; genus Cellulosimicrobium; species Cellulosimicrobium sp. I38E. The sequence goes on along the minus strand of NZ_LUAZ01000061.1, from coordinate 110,273 downwards.
TGGTCCCGGAGCGGCCCGTCTCACGACGAAGGGCCCGGACGCGGTCCGCGTCCAAGGCCCTGTGCTGGCTCCGGGTGGTGATCTGTGGTCAGGCGAACGCCCGCACGGCCCCACCGGGAGCCTGCGTAAAGCGCCAATACCACTGAGAAGTCACGAGGTGACCGTAGCACAGGGGCTCCGAGGGCCGGACGGCGCGTCTCACGTGCCGGTCGGGCGACCTAGGCTCGGGGCATGCCGATCCCCGAGTTCGTCGCCGCGCTCCGCTCCCGCATCGGGACCGACCTGCTGTGGATGCCGGGGGTGTCGGCCGTCGTGGTGGACGACGACGGCCGCCTGCTGCTCGGACAGCGGGCCGACACCGGGCAGTGGGCCGTGATCAGCGGGATCCTCGAGCCCGGCGAGGACCCCGCGGTCGGGCTCGCACGGGAGGTGCGCGAGGAGACGGGAGTCGACGTCGTCGTGGACAGGCTGGTCGCGGTGACCGTCACCGAACCGGTCGAGTACCCCAACGGCGACCGGTCGCAGTACCTCGACCTCGCGTTCCTGTGCCGACCCGTGTCCCCCGCCGCCGCGGCGGCGGCGCACGTCGCGGACGACGAGTCGCTCGCGGTCGCGTGGTTCGCCCCGGACGACCTGCCCGACGACCTCGCGCGCTCCACCGTCGAGCGCCTCGGCCACGCGCTCGGCCGGCTCGCCGATCCCTCAGCCGGCCCCTTCTTCGTCCGCTGACGCCACGCGCTGCGTCTCCGTCGCGGACGCGCCCGACGCCGCCGGGCCGAGCCAGCGCACCGCGAGCAGGCACGCGTCGTCGTCCTCCGGCGCGCGCGCGACGACCGCCTCCAGCAGCTCCGCGCCGCGCAGCCCGGCCCCGAGCGCGTTCGTGACGATCTCCGCGAGCTCGTCGAGCGCGAGCGCGAGCGGCCGGTCGCGGCGCTCGACGACGCCGTCGGTGAAGAGGAGCAGCAGGTCGCCCGGGGCGAGCGTGACGGTGTCGGCGACGCGCGGCGTCGTGCCCCGGACGCCCAACGGTGTGGACCGCGCCTCCCACAGGTAGCCCGCCGACCCGTCCGCGCGCACGAGCAGCGGCGGCAGGTGACCGGCGCACGTGTAGCGCAGCACCCCCTCGAGCAGCTCGAGCTCCCCGTACACGAGGCTCGCCATGAAGCCGGTCCCCGTCCGGTCGACGAAGCGGTCGAGCCGCTCCACCACCTCCTCCGGCGGCAGGCCCGTGTCCGACGCCGCGCGGACCGCCGTCCGCAGCTGCCCCATCGCGGTCGCGGCCTTGAGCCCGCGCCCCACCACGTCCCCGACCGAGAGCGCGACGACGTCCGGGGCGACGCGGAACGTGTCGTACCAGTCGCCGCCGACCTGGAGGTCGTGGACCCCTGGGCGGTAGCACGCGGCGATCTCCACGTGCGGGTCGGCGACGATCCCGTCCGACAGCATCGCGCCCTGGAGCTCGCTCGCGACCGACACGCTCTGCTCGTGGGTCGTCGCCCGGGCCAGCGCGAGCGCCGCGAGCTGGCCGGCCGCGGCGGCCGTGCCGAGGTCGACCGGTTCCGAGCCCGCCGCCCGACGCGGCTCCAGCGCGAGGACGCCGAGCAGCGCCCCGGCCGTGCGCAGCGGGACGACGACGGTCCCGTCCGAGCGCACGCCCGCCTCGGCCAGCTCGTCGATCGTCGGGGCGGTCACCCCCGCCGCACCGCCCCAGCGTCGGAGCGGCCCGCCCTCCTGGGGCGTCCACAGGGCCGCGTCGCCCGCCCCGAGCATCGTCACCGCCGCCCGGAGCAGGACCCACGCGACGCCGTCGAGACCGGCGACGCTCGCGAGGTCCGCCGCGATGCCGTGCAGCAGCCGGACGCGGCGCTCCGCCTCCTCCGCCGCGCGCCGCGCCCCCACCAGCTCGTGCTCGAACCGGGACCGCTCGCGCGCCCCCAGCATCGCGACCTCGACGAGGCGCTCACCCCGGACCTCGCGCCCGATCGCGGTGAGCAGCACCGGCTCGCGCCCCCGCGGCGTGCGCAGCTCGACCGCGACCTCGTCGACCCGGCCCTCGATGTGCAGGCGCGGACCGAGGTGCGTCTCCCAGTAGATGCGGCCACCCACCGTGAGCAGGTCCGCGAGCCGCCGCCCGGCGACCGCCTCCACGTCCGGCACGTCCAGCAGCCGCAGGAACTCGTCGTTCGCGTCGAGCACCCGCCCCTCCGCGTCGAGGAGCAGGAGCGCGACGGGCGCGAGCACCCAGCGCTCGCCGCGCGACATCACCATCAGGGGCCCCCGAGCCAGTCCCGCATCGCCGCGACGAGGAGCGCCGGGTGCGAGAGGTTGGGACAGTGCCCGACCGAGTCGATCACGACGAGCTCGCTCCCCGGCAGGTGCTCGTGCACGTACCGACCTACCGCCTGCGGCGCGATGGCGTCCTCGCGGCTCTGCACGACGAGGCTGGGGGTCCGCACGCGCGCCAGGTCCGCCCGGTTGTCGCCGAGGAACGTCACGCGCGCGAACTGCCGGGCGATCGCCGGGTCGTTCCGCCGGAAGACCTCCGCGAGCTCGTCCCCCAGCGCCGGCCGGTCGGGGTTCCCGACGATCACCGGCGCCATGGCCTGCGTCCAGCCCAGGTAGTTCGCGTCCATCGTCTCGAGGAGCTCGTCGATCTCCTCCGCGGAGAACCCGCCGCGGTACCCCTCGTCGTCGATGTACCGGGGGCTCGGCCCGACGAGCACCAGGCGGTCGACGAGGTCGGGCCGGTCCGCCGCGGCGAGGAGCGCGATCACCGCGCTCACCGAGTGGCCGACGAGGATCACGGGCTCGTCCGCGACGTCCTCCACGATCTCGACCAGGTCCGCGACGTACCCCGCGAGCTCCCCGTGCCGCGCGGGGTCCCACGACGCCGGGTGGGACGCGCCGCACCCCGAGTGGTCGAAGAGCACGACCCGGTGGTCCGCCGCGAAGACGGGCGCGACGAAGCGCCACATCGACTGGTCGCAACCGAAGCCGTGCGCGAGCACCATCGTCGGTGCACCCGACGGCCCCGCGACACGCACGTTGTTGCGTTCGCGCACGTCCACGGGTCACAGCGTAGAGGGGAACCTGAACGGGAGAGCAGGGCCCGCGCGGGTGAGATCGCTCCGGCCCGGGCCCGGCACGGCGGTCGGCCACCCCGCGCACGGCACAATGTCCTCATGCGTGTCTCGGCGAAGGCTGACTATGCCGTGCGGGCGTGCGCCGAGCTCGCGGCGTCACCCCACGGCGACCCCGTGCGGGCGGAGGACCTCGCGGCGGGCCAGGGCCTGCCCGTGAGCTTCCTCGAGCGCATCCTCGGCGACCTGCGGCGGGCCGGCATCGTCGCGAGCGTCCGCGGTCGCTCCGGCGGCCACCGCCTGGCCCGCCCCGCGTCCGAGGTGACCCTGGCCGACGTCTTCCGCGCCGTCGACGGACCGCTCGTCACCGTGCGTGACGAGCGCCCTCCGAGCCTCGAGTACGAGGGCTCCGCGGCCGCGCTCCTGGAGGTCTGGGTCGCGCTCCGCGCGAGCGTCCGCGACGTGCTCGACCGCGTCACGATCGACGACGTCGTCCGTCGCGACCTCCCCGACGACGTCCACGCCCTCGCCGCCCGCGCCGACGCCTGGGAGAACCCCTGACCCGCTGAGCCCGCGGTCGGGCGGTGCGGTTCGACGTGCCGCCTCGGCCGGGACGGCCGTGCGACCGACGAGCCCGTTAACACTGGCCCACGATGTGGGCGGCGCTTCACATACTGGACTCGTTCGGTCAACCTTGTCAGGACACGTCGGGGCCGCCCCGGCCACCCGAGCAAGGAGACGCGGTGCGGACCCTCATCCTGCTGGCCCTCGTCGGCCTCGGTGCGCAGCTCGTCGACGGCAGCCTCGGCATGGCGTACGGCGTGACGTCGACGACGCTCCTGCTCGCGATCGGGACGAACCCCGCGGCGGCGTCGGCGACGATCCACCTGGCGGAGATCGGGACGACGTTGGCGTCGGGTGCGGCGCACTGGCGGTTCGGGAACGTGGACTGGAAGGTCGTCGTACGGATCGGCGTCCCCGGCGCGATCGGCGCGTTCGCGGGCGCGACGTTCCTGTCGAACCTGTCGACCGAGGTCGCCGCCCCGGTGATGTCGCTGCTGCTCCTGGGGCTCGGCGTGTACGTGCTGTCCCGCTTCACGTTCGTCGGGCTGCCGAAGGGACGCCAGGGTCTGCCGCTGCGCAAGCGGTTCCTCGCTCCGCTCGGCCTCGTCGCGGGCTTCGTCGACGCCACGGGCGGCGGCGGCTGGGGCCCCGTCGGGACGCCGGCGCTGCTCGCGTCGGGGCGGATCGAGCCGCGCAAGGTCATCGGCTCGATCGACACGAGCGAGTTCCTCGTCGCGATCGCCGCGTCGCTCGGGTTCCTCGTCTCGCTGGGCTCGCAGGGCATCGACCTGCTGTGGGTGGGCGCGCTGCTGCTCGGCGGTCTGGTCGCGGCTCCGATCGCGGCGTGGCTCGTGCGGCTCCTGCCGCCGCGGATCCTCGGCTCGGCGGTCGGTGGCGTCATCGTCCTCACCAACGTCCGCACCCTGCTGCGCTCCGACTGGGTCGACGCGAGCGGCGCCGTCCAGGGTGTCGTGCTCGGGCTGGTCGCCGTCGTGTGGGCCGCGGCCGTCGCGTGGTCCGTCCGGGCGCACCGCCGGGCCGTCGCTCTCGAGGCCGCGACGACGGCTGCAGGGACGCCGACCGACTCTCCCGCGCCGCAGCCGGAGCCCGTCGCCCGCTGACCCGACCCACGCCGAGCAGCGACGACCGCCTGCTCGTCAGTCGCGCGCGTAGCGGCGGACGAACGCCGCGAGGATGCGGTGCGGCTCCCGGACGTCGCCGCGGCGGACCGTCGCCTCGACGTCGCCCGCGGTCTCGGGCGCGAAGTACCCGTAGTCGCGGTAGACGCCGATGCGCGTGAGGATCCCCTCCAGGTCCAGCTCCGGGTGGAACTGCGTCGCGTAGAGGTTCTCCTTGACCCGGAACATCTGGACCGGGCACGCGTCCGACGTCGCGAGCAGCACCGCGTGCGCCGGCAGCTCCCGCACGGCCTCCTTGTGGCCGACGTACGCCTCGAACGCGTCGGGGAGGTCGGCGAGCAGCGGGTCGGCCCGGCCCTCGGCGGTGAGCCGGATCGTCACGGGCGAGATGGGCTCGGCGTAGGTGTCGTCGAGGACCGCTCCCTCGTGCAGCCCGAGCGTCCCGACGCCGTAGCACGCGCCGAGGAACGGGACGTCGCGCTCGACGATCTCGTCGAGGAGCGGAGCGAGCTCCTGCTCGACGCGCCGCTGCACCGGGGACTTGTCCGCCTCGGGCAGCGACGAGTCGAACGGGCTGCCGCCGACGATCACCCCGGAGTACGCGTCGAGGTCGATCGCCGGCAGCGGCCCCGCCTCCATCCGGACGCGGTGCAGCGCGTCCGTGCCCAGCCCGGAGTACCGGAGCACGGCGGCGTGCTCGCCGTCCGCGGCGGGGTCCTCCGCCCGCGACGCGAGCAGCAGGAACGGCCTCATGCGCGTCAGGCTAGGTGCGTGGGCGCGCCCACGCCCGCGGTGGGCGCAGGTCCGCGCCGGGGCCGCGCGCCCAGGTCGTCGAGCCCGCCGACCGGGGCGGCGGCGACGTCGCCCGCTCGGTGCCGCCGGCGCGCGCGCCGGCGGCAGTGCGGCCGCAGGAGCCGGACGGTCACGACCGCGCGGGCCGTGAGGATCGACGCGCGACGCCGGAGCACGCGCGCCGGGACGCGCTCAGGCACGGTCGTACGTGAGGACGGCGTTGCCGCCGTCGAACGTGGCGACGTCGGTGAGGTCGTAGGTCGTGGGCCGGAACGCGGCCGCGCCGAACGCGTTCCGCCCGGCGCCCGCGACCACCGGGTAGAGCTTGACGACGAGCCGGTCGATCTCGTCGAGGAGCGCGCCCGCGAGGACGCCGCCGCCCGCGAGGTAGATGTCGAGCGAGGAGTCCTCGGCCTTGAGCGCGCGCACGAGCGCGACCGGGTCGTCCCGCACGATCGTCACCGCCGGGTCGAGCTCGGGCTGCGACGACGAGACGACGTACTGGCGCAGGTGCGCGTACGGGCTCGTGATCCCGAGGTCGAGCGCGGGCTCGTACGTCCGCCGGCCCATGACGATCGTGTCGAACGTCCGGTTGGGCTGGTCGTCGACCCCGAGCTGGCGGCGTCCGTGCGTGGGCAGGACGTCGGGGAACGCGTCGATCATGCGCGCGCTGTACGCGTCGGAGGACGGGTAGAAGTCGACCTCGTCGTCGGGGCCGGACAGGAAGCCGTCGATGGACAGGGCCACGAAGTAGGTGAGTCGTCTCATGGCTCCAGCCTCGGATTCCGCCGATACGTGATCAATGACGCATGCTGGGGCGATCGTTCACCCGGTGTGAACGGTGCGCGGAGACGGAGGCAGAGGTGGCTGCGTGGACCTGAGGGACATCGAGATCTTCCTGACGCTCGCGGACGAGCTGCACTTCGGCCGGACCGCGGAGCGGCTCCACGTCTCCCCCGCGCGCGTCAGCCAGGCGATCAGCCGGCAGGAGCGCCGCATGGGGACCACCCTCTTCGAGCGGACGAGCCGCCGCGTCGAGCTCACGCCGGTGGGCGCCCGCCTCCGTGACGACCTGCGCCAGGGGTACGAGCTCATCCAGTCGGGCATCGCCGCGGCCAGCCGTACCGGTGAGCGCCCCGCCGGGCTCCTGCGCGTCGCCGCGATGGGCATCGTCGGCCACGAGCTCCAGCCCGTGGTCGACGAGTTCACCGCCCGGCACCCGGGGTGCTCGGTCGAGCGCCGTGAGTTCCACTTCTCGGACCCGTTCGGGTCGCTGCGCGAGGGCGTGGCCGACCTGCAGGTGACGTGGACGCCCGTGCGCGAGCCCGACGTCGTCGTGGGGCCGCGCGTGCTCACGGAAGGCCGCGTCCTCGCGGTCGCGGCGGGTCACCCGCTCGCGGGCGAGGACGGCGTCTCGGTCGAGGCCCTCGGGGACCACACGGTGCTCGACCTCGGCGCCGGCGTCCCCTCGTACTGGGAGGAGGCGATGGTGCCCCGCCGCACGCCCGCCGGGCGCCCCGTGCTGCGGGGGCCCGTCGCGCGCACGTTCCACGAGGTGCTCACCGTCGTCGCCTCGGGCGAGGCGGTCACCCCGCTCAACGCGCACGTCCGGCGGTACTACACGCACCCGGGCGTCGTCTACGTGCCGATCGTCGACGTCCCCGACACCGAGTGGGTGCTCGTCTGGTCGCGCGACCGGGAGACCGCCGAGGTCCGTGCCTTCGCCCAGATCGCCCGCGAGCTGGGCTCGCGGGCGATCTGAGGCTCAGCTCCAGCGGAAGAGCTTCACCGCGAGCGGGAGGAGCACGGCGGTCCACGCGACCATCACGACGAGCTGGAGCGTCGGGACCTCCGTCTCGAACCAGCCCGCCGACATCGCCTGGGCGGCGGCCCCGAGCGGGGAGAACTGCCCGATGTCCCGCACGACGTCGGGCATGATCGGCCCCGGCGTCCACATGCCCGAGAGGAAGAGCATCGGGAAGTAGACGAGGTTCCCGATCGCCGACGCCGTGCTCCCCTTGGCCGCGACCGCCGCGACGACCATGCCGAGCGAGAGCATGGACAGGACGGTGAGCACGAAGGCCAGCACGACCGTCGGCGGGCTGACCGGCGCGGCGAGGCCGAACACGACCTGACCCACGACGAGCGCGAGCACCGCGGACACGGCGATCGCGCCGAGGTTGATGAGCAGGTGGGCGACGACGACGCCCTGCGGGCGCATCGGCGTCGTCGACAGCCGGCGGAGCAGCCCCTTCTCGCGGGCGGTCGCGAAGGTCACGGGCATCGTCGTCAGCGCGGGCGTGGCGACCGCGGCGGCGAGGACGATCGGCACGTAGGTCGCGATCGCCGTCAGACCGTCCCAGGGCGCGCCCGCCCCCGTGATCGGCTCCCGCATGCCCGGGATCGCGAACCCGACGCCGACGAGCAGGACCGTGGGGAACACGAGCGCGAAGAACACGGCCGTGCCGTCGCGCAGGAACAGGCGGGCCTCGGTCCGCAGGAGCGTCCCGAAGCCCCGCCACCCCGCACGGGCGGTCGGGACGCGGGGCAGGGTCGTGGTCGCGGCGGTCATCGTGCGTCTCCCTCGTGCGGGGCCGCGGAGTCCGCGGCGTGGTCGTAGGTCCGGCCGGTCACGGCGACGAACACGTCCTCGAGCGTCCGCGAGACGGTCCGGACGTCGTCGGGCACCACCTCCTGTTCGGCGAGCGCGAGCACGACGGCGAGCAGCACCCGGCGCGTCCCGGTCACCTCGATCTCGCGCCCGTCCACCTCGACGTGCTCGACGTCGGCGAGCCCGGCGAGCGTGTGGAGCGTCAGGTCGTGGTCGGTCGGGGGCACCCGCAGGCGCACCGTGCGCGACGTGTCGACCGAGTCGATGAGCTCCGCGGGCGTGCCCTGCGCGACGACGCGGCCGCCGTCGATGATGACGAGCCGGTCGCACAGGCGCTCCGCCTCCTCCATGAAGTGCGTGACGAGCAGGATCGTCACGCCCCGGTCCCGCACGCGCTCGACGAGCTCCCAGGTCGCCCGGCGGGCAGCCGGGTCGAGGCCGGTGGTCAGCTCGTCGAGGATCGCGACGCGCGGGTCGCCGACCAGCGCGAGGGCGATCGACAGGCGCTGCTTCTGCCCGCCCGAGAGCTTGCCGAACGCGACGCGCCGGTGCTCGGCGAGGTCGAGGAGGTCGAGCAGCTCCTCGACGTCCGACGGGGCCTCGTAGAAGGACGCGAAGAGGCGCAGCGCCTCCTCGACCGTGATCTTCTCGTGGAGCGCGGCCTCCTGGAGCTGGACGCCGACGGCGTCGCGCACCGCGGCCGGGTCGGCCTGCGGGTCGACCCCGAGGACGCGGATCGCACCGCCGTCGGCCTCGCGCAGGCCGGCGAGGCACTCGACCGTCGTCGTCTTGCCGGCACCGTTCGGGCCGAGGATGCCGAAGATCTCGCCCGGCGCGACGGAGAGGCTCACGTCCTCGACGGCGACCTTGCGGGCGTCGGAGCCACGGGGCCCCGGGTAGGTCTTGCGCAGGTTCCGGACCTCGACGACCGGTGACGTGCCGGCCGACGAGGCGCCGGTCGGGGCGGGCGACGCGACGGTCGCGGCGCCGGTGGGCGGTGGAGCGGTGCTCATGGTGGCCTCCTGGAGGGTGTGCGCCACCCACGGACGGCGCGGCGCGCCGCCCGGGAGGGGCTTCGGTGTGTGGTGCTGAGAGCGGTCAGGCGCTCGCGCTGGCGGCGAACTCGACCGGCTGGATCGCGACGCCCCGCAGGACGACGCGCAGGAGCAGGGCGGCGAGCACGACCCCGAGCGCCCCGCCGAGGACGGCGAGCGCGACGGGGGTGCCGTCGAGACCGACGACGCGCGCGAGCGCGTGGCCGAAGAACCCGGACCGCAGGAAGATCTCGCTGACCACCACGGGGACGAGCGACGCGAGCACGAGGAGCACGCCGCGCAGGAACCCGAACCCGTAGAAGCCGGCAGCGATGACCATGCCGGCGAGGTAGTAGACGACGCAGAAGAGCCCCTCGACGAGCATCGCCAGGCCCACCTGCGAGCCGTCGGCGTAGAGCTGCGCGAGCTCCGGCTCCGTCGACCACCCGGAGCGGCGGAACAGCGCCCACTCGCCCCACTTCACGAGCGCCGTCGCGACGCCGAACGTCATGCCCGACACGGCCGCGCCGATCCACAGCCCGTGCGTGTACGAGCGGCGCGTGCCGCCCGACGCCACGTGCACGGCGATCGTCATGAGGGGCAGGATGATCCCCATCACGAAGAGGAAGAACTTCGCCGAGCCGGCGACTCCTCCGACCGCCTCGATGCTCACGTCGTCGTTGCGCTCCATGATCCAGAGGATCAGCGCTCCGACGGCGAGCGCGATGGCCCAGAACCAGACCCCGACGTACCAGGTGCCGCCGATGAAGTACCAGGCGACGGCGTTGACGCCGCGCCGGTGGGCGGCGGACTCGAGAGCGCGGCGCTCGGCGGTGCGGTGGGTCGTGGCGGTCATCGCGTCGTCTCCGTCCCGGCCTCGGAACCCGGGCGCCCGTTGCGCGTCAGGTGGACGAACAGGTCCTGTACGGGCACCGCGCCGACCTCGAGCCCGGCCTCCACGGCGGTGGCGCGCTCGTCGTCGGTGAACGTGCCGAAGAGCGTCACCTGCGCCGTGCCGCCGAGCCGTTGCCGGGCGAGCACCTCGCGACCGGCCGCGTGCCGCTCGACCACCTCGGCCGGGCCGGTGAGGCTCACGCCCCGGGCCCGGACGTCGTCGGCGTTCTCGGCGAGCAGGACACGACCGCGGTCGATGATGACGACGTCCTCGAACACGCGCTCCACCTCGGTGATGAGGTGGCTCGACAGCAGGATCGTGCGCGGGTGCTCGGCGTAGTCCGCCACGAGCGCGTCGTAGAACGCGTAGCGGCTCGGGGCGTCCATGCCGAGGTAGACCTCGTCGAAGATCGTCAGGGGCGCGCGCGACGCGAGGCCGACGACCGCGCCGAGCGCGGACCGCTTGCCGCGCGACATCTCGGTCGGCTTCTTGCGGACGTCCACCTCGAGCTCGTCGAGCAGGCGGGCGGCGAGGTCGGCGTCCCAGTGCGGGCGCAGGTCCGCGTAGTACTCGAGCGTGTCCCGGGCCTTGTCGGTCTCCCACACGTCGCCGCTCTCGCGGACGAGCTGCGTGTGCATGGTCGCCCACACGTTCTCGAACGGGTCCTCCAGCTCGCCCGCGGGACCGACGCGCACCGTCCCGGCGGTGGGCCGGCGGAACGCCGCGAGCAGGGCGGCGAGCGTCGTCTTCCCGGCGCCGTTCCGCCCGAGGAGGCCGGTGATGACGCCGGGGCGGACGGTGAGCGTCGCGCCGTCCAGCGCGGGGACGTCGTCGCTGCTGCGCGGGTAGCGCACGACGACGTCGCGCACCTCGGCGGCGAAGGGTTCCGGGGCCGTGGTCGCGGTTGGGGTGGACGGCTTCTGGTCGGGGGTGCGGCGGGTGGGCCGGGCGGTCACGGGTCTCACCTCGGGGCGGGGTCGGTGGTCGGGCCGGTACGAGGGTCGCCGGACGAGCCGGCGGGTCGCGGCCGGCCGAGGACGTAGTCCACGATCTCGGCCGTCGGGATGTCGAGGAGGTCGGCCTGCGCGAGCGCGGGCGCGAGGACCTCGTCGAAGAACCGGGCACGGTGGTCGGCGAGGAGCTGCTCGCGCGCTCCCGGGGCGACGAACATGCCGAGCCCGCGGCGCTTGTAGAGGACGCCCTCGTCGACCAGGCCGGCGAACGCCTTGGCGGCCGTCGCCGGGTTGATGCGGAACGTCGTCGCGAACTGCGTCGTCGACATGACCTGCTCCTCCTCCGCGAGCTCGCCCGCGAGCACCTGTGCCCGGATCATCTGCGCGATCTGGAGGTAGATGGGTTCCGGTCCGTCGAACATGGGCCCCATCCTCTCCCGCCTCGCGTGTTCTGTGGTTCATTACTCCACTAATGAACCACAGATGCGGACGATGCCGCAACCTCTTCGCGAGGTAGAGCCCTGGTACGTCGAGGGAGAGCCCTGGTCTCGCGAGGTAGAGGCCTGGTCATGCGAGGAGGCACCCTGGGAGTGACCACGGCTCTACCTCGCGGGAGGCGGTGTGGACGCAGCGTGCGAGCTTGCGGGCGGGACGCCCTGGGCCGAGCCGCTGAGCACAGGGACGAGCCTCGCGTTCGTCGTCGCGGGCGCGGCGATCGTGGTGGCGGCGCTCCGGGCTCGCCGGGGGACGCCGTCGGGACCACCCCTGCCCGACGGCGCTGCGGCCCGGAGCTTGCGCGTCGCCTTCGGGATCCTGGTCGCCCTGGTCGGCGCGGGCTCGGTGGTCCAGCACGGACCGTCACCGTCGTGGAACCCGGTCGTGCACGACCCGCCGCTGCTCGGCGCGCTCGCGCTCGTCGCCGCGGACGCGGTCGCGGACCTGACCGGGCGCCGGCTGCGGACGTGGTGGTGGCTCGCCCCGACGCTGCTGGGCGTGCCGCTCGCCGCGGCGTCGCCCACCGCCTCGACCGCCGCGCAGGTGGTCGCCGCCACCGTCGCCGTGGGCGCGAGCGCCCTGCGCGCGTGGCGTCGCCCCGCGGTCCGACGGCGCACGGTCGCCGCGCTCGCCCTCCTCGCCGTGGGCGGCGGGGTCGGGACGCTGTCGCGTCCCGGGTGGCCGCTGTGCGACGCCGGCGGGCCGCTCGGCGTCACGCTCCAGGGGCACGCCGTCTGGCACGTGCTCGCCGCGGCCGCGCTGTGGCTGCTCGCCCCGACGCTCGGGACCCGCACGACGTCCTGACCGCGGACCGTTCACCCGCTCCCTGCGGTACCCACGGCGGCCTGCTGGTGGGACCCTGGGAGGATCCGGCGTCCGCGGCGGGTCACGCCCTCCGGCCGCCGGCGGTCACGAAGGAGTGAGACGACGATGGTCACCATTCGGCGCGGGTTCTCCAGCTTCTCGGCGGACGACCTCGACGCGGCGCGCGATTTCTACGGGAGCACCCTCGGGCTCCCCGTCACGGCACTCGATGACGGGGGCGGTCTGGTGCTCCACCTGGGCGGCGGCTCGGACGTGTTCGTCTACCCGAAGGAGGACCATCGGCCGGCCGCCTTCACGGTCATGCACCTCACCGTCGACGACGTGGACCAGGTCGTCGACGAGCTCACCGCGAAGGGCGTGACGTTCGAGCGCTACGAGGGGTTCGACCAGGACGAGAAGGGCATCGTGCGCGGATTCATGGAGGGCGGCGACGGCGCCTGGTTCACCGACCCGGCCGGCAACATCGTCGGCCTCGCCGACGGCGAGAACATGGCTCGCATGGTCGAGGGCTGAGCCCCGGACCTTCTCCCGCGAGGTAGAGCCCTGGTCGATGACCAGGGCTCTACCTCGCGGTACCAGGGCTCTACCTCGGGTGACCGGGGCTCTACTTCGCGAGGGCCGGGGTGAACGCCGCGCGGACGGCGTCGAGGTCCTGCGCGACGAGCTCGGCGAGCTGCACCGCGTTGAGCGCGGCGCCCTTGCGGAGGTTGTCGTTCGACACGAACAGCACGAGGCCACGCCCGCCGGGGACGGACTGGTCGGTCCGGATGCGGCCGACGAACGACGGGTCCTGGCCGGCCGCCTCGAGCGGGTTCGGGACGTCCGCGAGCACCACGCCCGGCGCGGACGCGAGGATCTCGCGCGCGCGGTCGGGCGTGATCGCGGCGCCGAACTCGGCGTGGATCGCGAGCGAGTGGCCGGTGAACACCGGGACGCGCACGCAGGTCCCGGCGACCGCGAGCTCGGGCAGGCCGAGGATCTTGCGCGACTCGTTGCGCAGCTTCTTCTCCTCGTCCGTCTCCTCCTGCCCGTCGTCGACGATCGACCCGGCGAGCGGGACGACGTTGAACGCGACGTTGCGCGGGAAGACCGCGGGCTCCGGGAAGGCGACCGCGCCGCCGTCGTGCACGAGCCCGACGAGCCCGGCACCCGTTCCCTCGGCCGCCGCGCCCGCGACGGCCTGCGCGCGCAGCTCCTCCGCGCCGGCGAGACCGGCGCCGGACACGGCCTGGTACGTCGCGACGATGAGGCGCTCGAGCCCGGCCTCGTCCGCGAGCGGCTTGAGCACCGGCATCGCGGCCATGGTCGTGCAGTTCGGGTTGGCGATGATGCCCTTGCGCGCCTCGCGCAGCGCACCCGGGTTGACCTCGGACACGACGAGGGGGACGTCGGGGTCCATGCGCCACGCGGACGAGTTGTCGATGACGACGGCGCCCGCCTCGGCGAAGCGCTCCGCCTGCGCCTTGGAGGTCGCGCCGCCCGCGGAGAACAGGGCGACGTCGATCCCGCGCAGGTCGTCGGTCGAGGTCGCGGCGACGTCCTCCACGACGACGTCGGTCCCGCGCCACGGGAGCGTCGACCCGGCCGAGCGCGCCGACGCGAAGTAGCGGATGCTCGCGACGGGGAGGTCGCGCTCGTCGAGGAGGCGGCGCATGACGGCGCCCACCTGGCCGGTCGCGCCGACGACGGCGACGTGCAGGCCCTGACGGTTCTCGGTGCTCATGGTTCCTCGTCCTCTCAGCGGCCGGTGCCGGCGTAGACGACGGCCTCGCCGTCGGCGGCGTCGAGCTCGAACGCGGTGTGCACGGCGCGCACCGCGTCGTCGAGCGAGTCCTCGCGGGTCACGACGGAGATGCGGATCTCCGAGGTGGAGATCATCTCGATGTTGATGCCGGCGTCGCGCAGCGCGCCGAAGAGCTTGGCGGAGACGCCCGGGTGCGACTTCATGCCCGCCCCGACGAGCGAGAGCTTGCCGATCTGGTCGTCGAACTGGAGCGAGTCGAACCCGATCTCGCCCTGGAGCGCGGACAGCGCCGACATCGCGGCCGGGCCGTCGCCCTCGGGCAGCGAGAACGAGATGTCGGTCAGGCCCGTCCGGGCGGCCGAGACGTTCTGCACGATCATGTCGATGTTCACGCCCGAGCCCGCGACGACCTCGAAGATGCGCGCGGCCGTCCCGGGCACGTCGGGCACCCCGACGACGGTGATCTTGGCCTCGCTGCGGTCGTGCGCGACGCCGGAGATGATCGGGTCTTCCATGACGGTCTCCTCGGGAAGGTCTGCGGAGCGGGGGGCGGCGTCGGCGGGACGGGGCGCGGAATAGGCGTCCGCGCTGACGAACGTGCCCTCCTTGCCGCTGAACGACGAGCGGACGTGGATCGGCACGCCGTACCGGCGGCCGTACTCGACGCAGCGCAGCGCGAGGACCTTGGCCCCGCTCGCCGCCATCTCGAGCATCTCCTCGTACGTGATGCGGTCGATCTTGCGCGCGCTCGGGACGATGCGCGGGTCGGCCGTGAAGATGCCGTCCACGTCGGTGTAGATCTCGCACACGTCGGCGTCGAGGCCCGCCGCGAGCGCGACGGCCGTCGTGTCCGACCCGCCGCGTCCGAGCGTCGTCACGTCGTTCGTCGACTGCGTGACGCCCTGGAAGCCCGCGACGATCGCGACCTGGCCCCGCTCGATCGTCTCCCGGATGCGGTGCGGGACGACGTCGACGATGCGCGCCTTGCCGTGCACGGCGTCGGTGATGACGCCGGCCTGCTGGCCCGTGAACGACTTCGCCTTGACGCCCAGGCTGTTGATCGCCATCGCGAGCAGCGACATCGAGATGCGCTCGCCCGCGGTGAGGAGGATGTCCATCTCGCGCTGCGGCGGGAGGGGGGTGACCTGCTGCGCGAGGTCGATGAGCTCGTCCGTCGTGTCGCCCATCGCCGAGACCACGACGACGACGTCGTGACCGGCCCGCTTGGTCTGCGCGATGCGCTTGGCCACGCGCTTGATGCTCTCGGCGTCCGAGACCGACGAACCGCCGTACTTCTGCACGACAAGTGCCACGTGCTGCTCCATCTGTCGCCGGCCTCCGTCTCTCTCAACGGCCCGCCGGGTGCTTGTGGGTCGATCGATGATACGCACGCGTCCCGCGCTCCGGCCAAGCCCGTCCCGCCATGCGGGCCGGGCGGCGACGGCGTCAGCCCGCGCGATGGCTCCGGTCGAGGGGTGCGGTCGCGCGCCGGATCGCCGGCACGGGGAGCACGACCGGCCTCGAGGTCGCGTCCGTCGAGCGCGCACCCCGCTCGGCGTCTCGCGCCGGGCCCGCGACGACGACGTAGGCGAGGCCGACGACGAGGGCGCCGCCGACGAGGTTGCCGAGGCCGACCCAGGTGAGGTTGCGGGCGAAGTCGGCCCACGTCGTCGGGCCCAGGCCGCCGAGGAGGCCGAGCGAGAAGGTCGTCATGTTGGCGACCACGTGCTCGAACCCGGAGGCGATGAACGCGAGGATCGCCCAGAACAGGACGATCGCCTTGCCCGCCTCGGAACGCAGGCGACCGCAGGCCCAGATCGCGGCGCACACGAGGAGGTTGCACAGGACGCCGCGGAAGAAGAGCTCGCCGCCGGTCTCGTGGGCCTTCGCGCGCAGCATGGACGCGACCATCTCCCCCGCGGCCGCGTTGGAGTGCAGCACCCCGGCCTTCGTCACGGCGAACGCGAAGAGCATCGAGCCGGCGAGGTTGCCGACGAGGCACAGGCCGAGGGTGAGGACGGCGTCGCGCACCCGGACGGCGCGCGTCGCGACGCCCTGGGCGAGGATCATCATTGCCGAGGTCCCGAGCTCGGCCCCGGCGAACACGACGAGGGTCAGCGCCGCGGCGAACACGCCCCCGGCGACCAGCCGCTCCCCCGGCGACCCGGCCGCGAGGAAGGGCCCGGCCGTCGCGACCATGAGCACGACGCCGACGCCGATGTACGCGCCGGCGAGCATCGCGGCGACGAGGTAGCGCGCCGGGCGTCTCGCCGAGCCGACCTTCTTCCGGGCCGCCTCCGACTGGGTGGTCAACGCCTGGGCGAGGGTCTGCACGACCTCGATCCTCGCCGTCGCCGGACGCCCCGGACAGGGCCCGTGGTCGTGACCACGCGGGACCGAAGGTCCGCGGGCGACGGAGCGCCGGGCCCGGGGTCAGGCCCCCACGGCCCCCACGGGCTGTCCGGCCGCCTCGGCGGGCACGACGCCGTCGAGCGCCACGGGCTGCTCGCCGTCACCCGTGCCGTCGAGGCCGAGCGGGGACGGTCGCGGGTCGAGCACCGCGGCGACGATCGCCTCGATCGCGAACTGGCTCGCCTCGCCGAGGTCCACCTGCGTGGGGTCGAGGAGCCACTGGACCTGGAGCCCGTCCATGACCGCGAGGATCGACGCCGACGCGTGCCGGACGCTCGCGGGGACGGCGACGCCCCGCTCCGCGCACAGCGCCTCGAACGCCTCGACGGCCTCGCTCCGCAGCGTGCGGTACCGGCCCTCGAAGAAGGCGCGCGCGGGGTGGTCGTCGGTCACGGACTCCGCGGAGAGCACGGCGTACGTCTGCACGATCCCGGCGCGCTGCGCGTTGAGGAACGCCGTGCGGACCAGGTGGCGGAACATGTCGATGCCGCCCGGGATGTGCTGCCCGTCGAGGCCGGCGACGTCGCTCTCGTCGCGGTAGCGCAGCACCTCGAGGAGGAGGTGGTCCTTGGACCCGAAGTGGTGCAGGATCCCGGCGTGGGTCATGTCGACCTGCTCCGCGATCTCCGCCAGGGGGCCGTTGTGGTAGCCCTTGCTCCCGAAGGTCGCCATGGCGGCCTTGAGGATCTCCTCGCGGCGCCGGAGGGTCTCCTCCCGCACGCGGGGGCGCCGCCTGCTCGTGGTCATCGCCTCGTCACTTCCTCGTCGTGGTGCCCGGTGCGCCACCGTCGGCGCCGACGTCGGCGTTCCGTGCACCGAGCACGTCCTCGGTCCGTCGCCGTCCGGGGGTGATCCTACGCACGCGACGCCACCTCCGAGCCACACTCTCGCCGAATGTCACGGTGAGATATCGATCTGACCTGCGGAAACGCAGATTCTTGCCAACTTACTGACTGCACGGTAAGTTCTCCGCTCGACAGACGACTCGACGACGAGGAGCACGTACGTGACATCGCAGTCCCTCGCGGGAGAGCGCGACCCCGCGGAGCTCGACACCCTGCGCACCCGCGCGCAGGAGCTGCCCCTCCGCGAGAAGGTCCGCCTCCTCACCGGCCGGTCCATGTGGCGCCTGCACGCCCTGGACGAGCTCGGGCTGCGCCCCGTCGTCATGTCCGACGGGCCCGTCGGGGTCCGCGGCACGAGCGAGGTCGAGGGCGAGACCTCGATCCTCTTCCCCTCCCCCAGCGCGATCGGCGCGACGTGGGACCGGGCCGCCGCGCACGAGACCGGTCAGGCGTTCGCCCGCGAGGCGCGCACGCACGGCGTCGACGTCGTCCTCGCCCCTCAGGTCAACATCCAGCGCACGCCCGTCGGGGGACGGCACTTCGAGTGCTACTCCGAGGACCCGTACCTCACCGCCCAGATCGGCACCAGCGTCGTGCGCGGGCTCCAGGACCAGGGCGTCGCCGCGTGCGTCAAGCACTACGTCGCCAACGACTCCGAGACCCAGCGCACGTCGTACGTGTCGCACGTCGACCCTCGCGTGCTGCGCGAGGTCTACCTCGCACCGTTCGAGGACGCGGTCGCGGCGGGGGCGTGGTCCGTCATGGCGGCCTACAACCAGGTGGACGACGGCGTGGAGTCCGGCCCCATGACCGGGCACCGGCACCTGCTCACCGACGTCCTCAAGGACGAGCTCGGGTTCGACGGCGCCGTGGTCTCGGACTGGGTCGCGACGCACACGACCGAGCTCTCCGCGAACGGCGGGCTCGACGTCGTCATGCCCGGACCCGGCGGCCCGTGGGAGGACGCCCTCGTCCGCGCGGTCGAGGACGGCCGCGTCCCCGAGCGCGAGATCGACGACAAGGTCGCGCGCATCCTCCTGCTCGCGCGTCGCGTCGGCGCGCTCGACGAGCCCGCGCGCCCGGTCACGCACGACGGCGACCTGCGCGCCCTGGTCCGCCGCACCGCCGCCGCGGGCACCGTCGTCCTGCGCTCCGACGCCGAGAACCCCGTCTGGGACCGGCCCGCGCCGCGGTCGATCGCGCTCGTCGGCCCCAACGCCGTGCGCCCGCACGTGCTCGGCGGCGGCAGCTCGACCGTCAACCCCGCGCACGTCGTCACCCCCGCCGAGGGCCTGGCCGCGCGCTGGCCCGACGCCACGCTCACGGTGGCCCGCGGCGGTGACGCGCGCCGGTTCGCCCCCCGCCTCGACGTGGAAGGACGCAGCGCCGACGGGGCCGCCGTCGCGGTGACGTGGCTCGACGCCGAGGGCGCGACGCTCCGCAAGTCCGTCCTGCCCCGCTGGGACGGGTTCCTGCGCGACCTGCCCGCCGAGGTCGACACCGTCGTGCTCGACGTCGACGTCCTCCTCGACGAGCCCGGCGACCACGTGCTCGAGGTGGGCACGGTCCCGGGCCACACGATCGAGATCGACGGCGTCGTCGTCGCGAAGGACGACCGCCGCTCCGGCGTCGAGGTCATCCTCGACTCGTCGATCAACAACCCGGCGGGCGTCCCCGCGACCGTGCACGTCGACGCGCCGCGGCGCGTGCGGGTCAGTGCCTCGCTCTTCGTCACGCGCGCCCAGGGCTACGGCAACCTCGTCCGCGCGGAGCTGCGCCACCGCGTCCCTGCGCCGAGCGCCGAGCAGGAGATCGCCGAGGCGGTCGAGGCCGCCCGCGCCGCCGACCTGACCGTCGTCGTGGTCGGGACGAACGAGGAGGTCGAGTCCGAGGGCTGGGACCGCACGTCGCTCGCGCTGCCCGGCCGCCAGGACGAGCTCGTCGAGCGCATCCTCGACGCCGACCCGGACGCGGTCGTCGTCGTCAACGCGGGCGCGCCCGTACTCCTCCCCTGGCTCGACCGCGCCCGCACCGTGCTGTGGGTCTGGTTCCCCGGCCAGGAGGCCGGGCACTCGATCGCGGACGTGCTCGCAGGCGCCGTCGAGGCGGCCGGCCGCCTCCCCTGGACCCTCCCGGCCGCCGAGGCCGACGTCCCCGTCCCGCACGCGGTCCCCGACCAGGGCGTCGTCGAGTACGCCGACGGGGTCCACGTCGGCTACCGCGCGTGGGAGCGCTCGGGCGCGGTCCCCGCCGCCCCCTTCGGGCACGGTCTGGGCTGGACGACGTGGTCGTACGACGCGTCCGACGAGGCCGAGCACCTGCCCGCCCGCACGCCCGACGGAGACGTGATCCTCACGGTCCGCGTCACCAACACCGGGTCCCGCGACGGCCGCGAGGTCGTCCAGGTCTACGTCGAGCCCCCGGTCGCGCCCGCGTCGGCCCCGGTCGCCGAGCGCGACCGCCCGGTCCGCTGGCTCGGCGGGTTCGCCGTCGTCGACGTCGCCGCGGGGGCCTCCGCCGACGTCACCGTGACCGTCCCCCGCCGTCAGCTCGAGGTGTGGGACACCGACAGCGGACGCTGGCACCTCCCGGCCGGTACCTACCGGCTCCGGGTGGGGCGTTCCGTCCACGACCTCCGCCTGGACACCGCGGTCCGGGTGCAGGGCAGCACCACCGAACAGGAGTAGCCCGGACCGCGGTCCACGCGGGGCGACCCAGCGCCCCACGCCACCTTCCGTTTCACCCGTACGCTCCACCGCCCCGGCACCGCGCCGGGGACGATGTTCCCTCGAAGGAGAGAGATTCATGAGGTTGAAGGCCTCCGCGATCGCCCTCGGCATCGCGACAGCACTCGTGCTGACCGGCTGCTCGTCGACGGGCGGCAACAACGACGACGAGACGACCGGCTCCGGCGCGGGCGCCGCCCTCACCATCGCCAAGCCGGACGGCGCGATCGCGACCGAGTCGAACAACCCGTGGATCGGCGACTCGTCCGCGCTCAAGCTCGGCTACGTCAACGCCATCTACGAGCCCGTCGGCATCGTCAACGTCGTCAACCCGTCGGACGAGGTCCGTCCGTGGCTGGCGTCCGAGATCACGTGGTCCGAGGACTACACGTCAGTGACGCTCACGACCCGCGAGGGCGTGAAGTGGAGCGACGGCAAGGACCTCACGGCCGACGACATCGCGTACTCGTACCAGATCCTGGTCGACACGCCCGAGCTCAACACCGCGGCGCTCGACATCAAGGACGTCGCCGTGGACGGCGACAAGGTCACCGTCACGTTCGGCACGCCGATGTTCGCCAAGCAGGACAAGGTGCTGCACCGGTTCGTCGTCCCGAAGCACGTGTGGGAGGGCGTCGCCGACCCGACGACGGAGACGAACCCCGACCCCGTCGGCACCGGCCCGTACACGCTGACGAGCTTCAGCACGGAGAGCGTCCAGCTCGACGCGCGCGACGACTACTGGGGCGGCGAGCTCGCGGTCCCGACGCTGTACTACGTCTCCTACAACGACAACAGCGCCCTGACGACCGCGCTCGCCAACGGCGACGCGGACTGGGCGCAGGCGTTCCTCCCGAACGTGCAGTCGGCGTTCGTCGACAAGGACCCGGAGCACAACGTGTACTGGGCCCCCGCCGGTCTCGGCATCGACGCGATGTTCGTCAACACGACCAAGAAGCCGTTCGACGACGTCGCGTTCCGCCAGGCCGTCAACATGGTCATCGACCGCGAGCAGCACCAGCAGATCGCCCGCGAGGGCGGCGTCCCCCTGCTCACCTCCGTCACGGGACTGCCGACCCCGGCCGGCGACCCGTTCATCTCGGACGAGTTCGCGGGCGAGGAGTACGAGGTCGACGTCGACGGCGCCAAGAAGGTCCTCACCGACGCCGGGTACACGTTCGAGGGTGACGCCCTGATCGACCCCGACGGCGAGCCCGTCACCTTCCAGCTCAGCGTCCCGCAGGGCTGGAACGACTACGTCACCGGCATCAGCCTCATCGCGGAGTCGGTCAAGGCGATCGGCGTCGAGGCCACGGTCGACACGCCCGACTCGGACTCGTGGTGGGCCGCCAAGGGCACGGGCGACTTCGACGCGATCCTGCACTGGACCGAGACCGGCGCGACGCCGTACGACATCTACAGCGACACGATGGACGCCCGCTGGCTCAAGCCGATCGGCGAGGCCGCCGACTACAACTTCGGCCGCTTCGACAGCCCGGAGGCCACGGCCGCCCTCGACGCGTACCTCGCGGCGACGACGGACGAGGACCGCGCGACGGCCATCGCCGAGGCGCAGAAGATCTTCGTGGAGCAGGTCCCGGTCATGCCGATCGGCACACGCCCGTTCATCACGGAGTTCAACACGCGCAACTACGTCGGCTGGCCGAGCGACGACGACCCGTACATCAACGCGGACCCGACGCAGCCGACCGCGGTGCTGATCCTCACCCAGCTCAAGCCGGCCGAGTGAGGGCACCGAGGCTCGCGCGGCGCGCGCCGCGCGAGCCTCGGTGCGGCCCGGCCCCAGCACAGAAACAGGTAGGACCCGTGAACACCGAACCCCTGCTGACCGTCTCGCACTTCAGCGTGGTCTACGACGTGGACCCGCCCGTCGAGGCCGTCAGCGACGTCTCCCTCACGCTGCACCGCGGGGAGATCCTCGGCCTCGCCGGCGAGTCCGGCTGCGGCAAGACGTCGCTCGCGTACGGCATCCAGCGGCTCCTCAAGCCGCCGGCCGTCATCCCCTCGGGATCGGCGATCTTCCACGACGAGTCGGGCGAGGACGTCGACCTCAACGCGCTGGACGACGACGCGATGCGCCGCTTCCGGTGGGACAAGGCGTCGATGGTGTTCCAGGGGGCGATGAACGCGCTCAACCCGGTCGCCACCGTCGGCAAGCAGCTCGGCGACGTGTTCGAGGCGCACCGCCCCCGCATGAGCAAGGCCGAGCGGACCGAGGAGAGCGCCCAGCTCCTCGACCTCGTCGGCGTCGGACGCGACCGGCTGCGCTCCTACCCGCACGAGCTCTCCGGCGGCATGCGCCAGCGCGTCATGATCGCGATGGCCCTGGCGCTCAAGCCCCAGCTCATGATCATGGACGAGCCGACGACGGCGCTCGACGTCCTCGTGCAGCGCGAGATCCTCCAGCAGATCTCCGACCTGCGGAAGCAGTTCGGCTTCTCGGTCATCTTCATCACGCACGACCTCCCGCTGCTCCTCGAGATCTCGGACCGGATCGCGGTCATGCGCCAGGGCCGGATCGTCGAGCTCGACACCGCGGCGAACATCTACCACCACGCCCAGCACGAGTACACGCGCACGCTCCTCGGCTCGTTCCCGAGCCTCACCGGGGAGCGAGGCGGGTTCGTGCGCGGCCGGTCGGAGCCCGCGGCCGCGGCCGCGAGCACTGCCACGACCAGCGCAGGAGGCCAGGTCTGATGACCACCCTCGAGTTCTCGCACGTCAGCAAGAAGTACAAGGTCCGGGGCTCCGGCGACCTGCTCGCGCTCGACGACGTCAGCTTCACGCTCACCTCGGGGCGCACCATCGCGCTCGTCGGGCAGAGCGGCAGCGGCAAGTCGACGATCGCGAAGATCCTCACGCAGCTCGAGCGCGCCACGTCCGGCGAGATCCTGCTCGACGGCGCCCCCATCCCCCGCCGGGGACGGGCGCTGCGCCGCTACCGGCAGCAGATCCGCATGGTCTTCCAGGACCCGTTCGCGTCGCTCAACCCGTGCCACACGATCCGCCACCACCTCGAGCGCCCGCTGCGCCTCGACCACGTGGTCCCGAAGGACGACGTCGACGCCGAGGTACACCGCCTCCTCGACCGCGTCCACCTGGACGGCGGCGTCGTGGACCGCCGCCCGCACGAGCTGTCCGGCGGGCAGCGCCAGCGCGTCGCGATCGCGCGCGCCCTCGCGTCGCGCCCGTCGCTGCTCATCGCGGACGAGCCGGTCTCGATGCTCGACGTGTCGATCCGCCTCGGCGTCCTCAACCTCCTCGCCGAGCTCCAGCGCGAGGCGAACCTCGGGGTCCTCTACATCACGCACGACCTGGCGACCGCGCGCCACTTCAGCGACGAGATCATGGTCCTGCACCACGGCAAGGTCGTGGAGCACGGGCCGGCCGACGACGTGATCCTCGAGCCCCAGCACCCCTACACCCGCGCGCTACGCGATGCCTCGCCCAACCCGGAGGTCCACTTCTCCGGCACCGGCCCCGCATCGTCGAGGAGCTGATCCCGTTGCGATTCTTCGCCCGCCGCACCGCCTTCTACCTGTTCACCGCCTGGGCGGCGATCACGATCAACTTCTTCCTGCCCCGCATGATGAAGGGCGACCCGGTCTCCGCGTACCTCGCGAAGAACCAGGGGAAGATCAGCCCCGAGGCGGCCGAGTCGCTGCGCACCCTCTTCGGGCTCGACGACGGCCGGTCGCTCTTCCAGCAGTACATCGACTACTGGGGCCTCATGCTCAGCGGCGACCTCGGTCGCTCGTTCTCCAAGGGGCTCGCCCCCGTGGGCGACGTGATCGCCGCCGCCCTGCCGTGGACGCTCGGGCTCGTCGGCATCGCGACGATCCTCAGCTTCTTCCTCGGCAGCGGCCTCGGCGCGATCATCGGCTGGCGCCGCGGGAGCAAGGCCGACGCGATCGTGCCCATCTCGACGTTCTTCTCGACCGTCCCGTACTTCTGGATGGGCCTCATCGCCATCGCGGTCTTCTCGAGCATGCTCGGCTGGTTCCCGGCGTCCCACGCGTACAGCAAGGGCGCGTCGCCCGAGTGGTCGTGGGAGTTCGCCTGGGACGTGATCCAGCACGGCACGCTGCCCGCCCTGACCATCGTCGTCGCGTCGCTCGGCGGCTGGGTGCTCGGGATGCGGAACATGATGATCACCGTCCTCGACGAGGACTACGTGACGGTGGCCCAGGCCAAGGGCCTCCCGCCCCGCAAGGTGCTCACGCGCTACGCGTCGCGCAACGCGGTGCTGCCGCAGCTCTCGAGCTTCGCCCTGTCCCTCGGCTTCATCGTCGGCGGCACGCTCGTCATGGAGCTCGTCTTCTCCTACCCCGGGGTGGGCAAGCTGCTGCTCGACGCCACCAACGCGAAGGACTACCCGCTGATGCAGGGACTCTTCCTCGTCATCACGCTCTCGGTCCTCGTCGCGAACATCCTGGCGGACGTCGCCTACGCCGCCCTCGACCCGCGCACGCGTCAGACGGAGGCCTGAGCCATGACGTCCACCACCACGACCGCGACGAGCGAGGCCACCGCGCCCGCGACCCCGCCGGCCCCCCCGGGCGGCTCCTCCGGACGCGGCCTCGCGAGCCGTGCCGGGGCGTCGTTCGCGATGTTCCGCAACGGCAAGTCGCTCACCGGCCTGATCATCCTCGGCGTGTTCACGCTCGTCGCGATCTTCGGCGACCTCCTCGCGCCCTACGGCCCGCTCGAGAAGGACTTCACCGCACTCAAGCAGCCGCCGTCCGCGCAGCACCTGCTCGGCACGACGCACATGGGCGAGGACGTCCTCAGCCAGATCATCTACGGCACGCGGGGCGTGCTGGTCGTCGGGTTCGTCTCCGGCATCATCGCGACGCTCGTCGCGGTGATCATCGGCGTGACCGCGGGGTACATCGCGGGCTGGCGCAGCGAGTCGCTCTCGGCGCTCACGAACGTCTTCCTCGTGCTCCCGGGCCTGCCGCTCATGATCATCGTGGCGTCCCAGCAGGAGAACCCGAGCCTCCTGCTCGTCTCCACGGTGCTCGCGATCACGGGCTGGGCGTGGGGCGCGCGCGTCCTGCGGGCGCAGACGCTGTCGCTCCGGAACCGGGACTTCATCCAGGCGGCACGGGCGAACGGCGAGCCGATCCACCGCATCATCGCCGTCGAGATGCTGCCGAACCTCACCGCGATCATCGCGTCGAGCTTCGTCGGCACCGTGACCGCCGCGGTCCTCGGCCTGACGACGCTCGCCTTCATCGGGGTCATCCCCATCACGAACCTCAACTGGGGCACGATCCTCTTCTGGGCCCAGCAGAACGGCGCGTTCCCCGACTACTGGTGGTGGTACGTCCCCGCCGGCCTGTGCATCGCGCTGCTCGGCATGGCCCTGTCGCTCATCAACTTCGGGATCGACGAGTACGTGAACCCGCGCCTGCGGTCGGCCGGCGAGCGGGCGCGCGCCATGCGCAAGAAGGGCTACAAGGTCTCGAGCGGCATCACGACCGTCGCCGACCGCCCCGACCTGCTCGAGGGCAGCGTCACCCCGCCCCCGCCCGACTCCCCGCACGTCGACCTGCCGGGCGCGCCGGTGCACGGCGACGACATCGGTGCGGTGACGGAGGCCGACCAGGCGACCGGCGGACCGGACGTCATCCCGGCCGGCCGGCCCGAGCGCTCCGCGTAGCGGTCGCCGCACAGACAGGTGAGGGGCCGTACCACGGCCCCTCACCGGCAGACGGTCCCGGCACGGGACGCCGTCCGCGCCACGCCCCTGGCTCGGACGGCACGCCTCCACCGTGCCGGGACCGTTCGCGTCCCCCGGTCAGCGCATCTTGCGCCGGTAGATCGCGACGGCCCACGCGTACGCGACGGCGAGGATCCCGACGAGCCACGCGAGCGCGACCCAGATGTCGGAGCCGACGGGCTGCCCGCCGAACAGCGCGCGCAGCGTGTCGACGATCGCGGTGACCGGCTGGTTCTCCGCGAACCACGCGACCGGCGCCGGCATGGTGTCCGTGGGGACGAACGCGGAGCTGATGAACGGCAGGAAGATCAGCGGGTAGCTGAACGCCGACGCGCCGTCGACCGTCTTGGCGGAGAGGCCGGCGACCACCGCGAGCCACGTCAGGGCGAGCGTGAACAGGACGAGGATGCCGAGCACGGCGAGCCAGGCGCCCATCGACGCCCCGGTGCGGAACCCCATGAGGAGCGCGACGCCGAC
The DNA here is from genome assembly GCF_001647255.1 of Cellulosimicrobium sp. I38E. Taxonomy (NCBI): domain Bacteria; kingdom Bacillati; phylum Actinomycetota; class Actinomycetes; order Micrococcales; family Promicromonosporaceae; genus Cellulosimicrobium; species Cellulosimicrobium sp. I38E. Next base: position 83,935 of record NZ_LUAZ01000061.1, on the reverse strand, counting down.
GACGATCGTCACCGAGACGAGGTTCGCGACGAGCGACGTCAGCACGTGCGCCCACAGGACGCTGGACCGCGCGACGGGCATCGACTGGAAGCGCTCGAAGATGCCGCCCTGGAGGTCGAGGAACAGCCGGTAGGACGTGTACGCGACGCCCGAGGCGACGGTGATGAGCAGGATGCCGGGCAGCATGTAGTCGATGTACGACCCGGCGGCGCCGGTGTCGATCGCGCCGCCGAGGACGTAGACGAACAGCAGCATGAGCGCGATCGGGGTGACGGCGGTCGTGATGATCGTGTCCGGGCTGCGCAGGATGTGGCGCAGCGAGCGGCCGGTCAGGACACGGGTGTCGGCCAGGACGTGCGTGGTCATCGGAGCTCCTCTCCGGCGGGCTGGGTGCCCTCGGCGGTCGTCGGGGTCGTGGGGTCCTCGCCGGTCTCGCCGACGAGGGAGAGGAACACGTCCTCCAGGGACGGCTGCTTCTCGACGTACTCGACCTGCGCGGGCGGCAGGAGCGCCTTGAGCTCGGCCAGGGTGCCGTTCTGGATGATGGTGCCGCGGTGCAGGATCGCGATCCGGTCCGCGAGCTGCTCTGCCTCGTCGAGGTACTGCGTCGTGAGCAGGACGGTCGTGCCACCCTGGGCGAGCTCGCGCACCGTGGCCCAGACCTCGATGCGCGCCTGCGGGTCCAGGCCGGTCGTGGGCTCGTCGAGGAAGATGACCGGCGGGTCGCCGATCAGGCTCATCGCGATGTCGAGGCGGCGGCGCATGCCGCCGGAGTACGTCCCCGCCCGGCGCGAGCCCGCGTCGGTCAGGGAGAAGCGGGCGAGCAGGTCGTCCGCGACGTGGCCGGGATCCTTCAGGTGGCGCAGGCGCGCGACGAGCACGAGGTTCTCCCGGCCCGTGAGGACCTCGTCGACCGCGGCGAACTGCCCGGTGAGAGAGATCGACTCCCGGACCTGCCCGGGCTGGTCGACGACGTCGTGCCCGTGGACGCTCGCGGTCCCGGCGTCCGGCGTGAGCAGCGTCGACAGGATCCGCACGAGCGTCGTCTTGCCCGCCCCGTTGGACCCCAGCAGCGCGAAGATGCTCCCGGTGGTCACGTCCAGGTCGACCCCGCGCAGCACGCGCAGGTCGCCGAACGACTTCTCGATGCCTCGTACCCGCACGGCGGGCGCGAGGGACTGGTCGACAGACATGTCCAGGTCTCCGTCTCTCTCAGGTGGGGTCAGGGTCGGCGGACGACGACGTCGCCGAAGCCGGTGCTGGCGTGGATCTCCGCGGTGGCCTCGTCCTCGACGGGGCCTTCCGTGGGCGTGAGGTGGTTGCGCACGCTGCCGTGCTCGGAGCTCGCGTCGAGGAACGCGGCCGTGCCCTCCGGCACGCCCACGTCGATCGAGCCGAACGACGTGCTGAGGGTGACGCTGCCGGACTCCAGGCGGTCGACCCGGATGCCGCCGTGCGCGGACTTCGCGGTGAGGGTGCCGACCACCCGGGTCACGGCGATCTCGCCGTGCGCGCCCTGCACGGCGAGGCTGCCCGTGACGGCGCCGACCGTCGTCGTGCCGTTGCTGGCCTTGATCGTGCCGTCGCCGGCGATCTCGCCGATCCGCACGGAGCCCGCGCTGACCTTGACGTCCGCGGTGCCGGCGACCCGGCCGACGACGACCGACCCGGCCGAGGCCTTGAGGTCCAGCCGCTCGACGTCCTCGAGCCGGACGTCGGCGACGGAGAGCGTCATGTCGACGGCACCGAGGGACCCCTCGGTGTAGAGGGTGCCCGCCTTGCCGCGCAGGTCGGAGCCGGCCGGGAGCTCGACGGTGATGTCGGCGGTCCCGGCCGCGAACGGCAGGACGAACTGCTTCCACGACCCGGGGTACAGGATCGTGACGGCGTCCCCGTCGCGGTCGACCCGGACGTCCTGGGCCGCGCGGACGCTGCCGGACTTCGAGGGGTCCGTGGGGAGGACGGTCACGACGACGTCGTCACGGTCGCCGGCGACGACGTGCAGGTTGGCGAAGGGCACGTCCACGACGACCGGGACGGGGTGCGGTGCAGGGAAAGTGGGCATGACGGAGCTCCAACGGTGGTGTCGGTGTGGTGTCAGCGGGTGGTGGGAGGGGCGAGCGCGCGGACCGGGAGCGGTCAGCGCACCCAGCCGGTGACGCGGGCGGAGCCGCGCGGCTGCGGACGGGCCTGCGCGGCCGGGCGTCCGGTGGACTGCTCGAGCGCGGCGGCGACCGCGCGCACGAGCCAGGTGTTGACGGAGACGCCGTCGCGGGCGGCGGCGGTCTCGGCCTGCGTCTTGAGGTGGTCGGGCAGGCGCAGGGTCGTGCGGGTCGTGGCGCCGGACTCGACGTCGGCCGGCCCGACGGCGGGCGGCGCGGCGGGCGTCGCCGCGGACGCCGGAGCGACGCCGTAGGCCGGCTCACCGGGAGCCGTGGGCGGGGCCGCGGGGGCCGGGGCGGCGACGACGAACTCCGGGGCGCCGCCCCGCAGTCGCACGTCGACCGATCCGGGCGCGAGCTCCGCGGAGATCTCGCCCGCCGCGTCCGAGAGCGCGTCGAGCAGGACGAGCCGTACGGCGGCGTCGAGCGGCGCGGTCAGCCGCTCGGCGAGCCGACGGCCGTCGTCCCCGGCGGCGTCCGCGGCGGCGGCGAGGCGGGTCTGGAGGTCGTCGACATACGGGGTGAGGTCCATGACGCCATCATGGCACCACTCGTGGTGTCACTGCAAGACCTGGCGACAACATTCTTGACACCACCTGACACCAGGCCGGGATCGCCGGCCTCGGATACCGCGGTCAGGCCGTCAGGTCGGCGACGACGTCGTACCCGAGCTTGAGGATGAGCGCCCCCACCACGACGACGAACACGACCCGGACGAACGCGCTCCCCTTGGCGACCGCCATGCGCGCGCCGACGTAGGCGCCGAGCAGGTTCGCCGCTCCCATGAGCAGGCCGAGGCCCCAGAGCACCGCACCGTACGGGACGAAGAAGATCAGCGCCCCCGCGTTCGTCGCGAAGTTCGCGATCTTCGCGAGCGCCGACGCGGGCAGGAACGCGTACCCGAGGATGCTCACGAGCGCGATGACGAAGAACGTCCCCGTACCCGGGCCGAGCAGGCCGTCGTACGTGCCGATGACGAGGCCGATCCCGGCCGCGGCCCAGCGGTGCCCGTTGCCCTCCCAGCGCAGGTTCGTCGTGTGCCCCAGCTTCGGCTTCGCGATCGTGTAGGCCGCGACCCCGACGAGCACCACGAGGATGATCGGCTTGAACAGCTCGGCGGGGATGCGCGACGCGAGGGCTGCGCCGCCGATCGCGCCGACCAGCGCCGCGAGCGCCATCGGGCCCGCCGTCCGGAGGTCGGGCCCGACCCGCCGGTAGTACGTCGCGGCGCTCACGGACGTGCCCATGATGCTCGCGAGCTTGTTCGTCGCGAGCGCCTGGACCGGGCTGATGCCGGGCACGAGGAGCAGCGCGGGGAGCTGGACGAGGCCGCCCCCGCCGACGACGGCGTCGATCCACCCCGCCGTCAGGGCGGCGAGCACGAGCAGGAGGACGGTCAGGCCGTCGATCTCGAGCCCGCCGGAGACCGGGAGGGAGAAGGCGGGCAGCACCCCCTAGTGGTACCACGCCGCACACTTCCCCGTGGGCCTGGGTCTGCCTACGCTGCTGTGATGACCGAGACGTCCGAGAACCCTGAGGTCGAGCCGACCGGTTCCGTCGTGCGCGAGGACGACGGCCGGTGGATCGTGCTGCGCCGGACCTTCGCCGCACCCGTCGCGGACGTCTGGGCGAGCCTCACCGAGCCGGCGGGGCTCGAGCCGTGGATCGGCACGTGGGACGGGGACCCAACCACGGGGAGCGTGCGCTTCGTCATGACCGCCGAGGGCGCGACGGAGGGCGACGAGTGCCGGGTCCTGCGCTGCGACCCACCGCACCGGCTCGTGGTCGAGACCGCCGTCGGCGAGACGTCGTGGCACCTGGAGATCGACCTAAACGACGACGGCGGCACCACCGCCCTCGTGTTCCGCCAGGCGCTGGGCCCGGACGAGGACGCCGGGTCGATCGGACCGGGGTGGGAGTACTACCTCGACCGCCTGGCCGCCGCACGCGCCGGGCGCGACCCCGCGACGGTGGTGTGGGACAGCTACTACCCTGCGCTCGCGGCGCACTACGGCTCGAAGAACGCACCGGCCTGATCGCGGCGCGCGGCCCGCGGGCCGCGCCTCAGGACTGGAGGGCGTCGTACTCCGCCTCGGCCGCGACGTCGTCCTCGACGTCCAGGCGCAGGTGCGCGAGCGCGAGCTGGAGCACGCGCAGCGCGCTCGCGGCACGCTCCCCCCAGAGCGAGACGTAGGAGAACTGCCACCACCACAGGCCCTCGAGCTCGCGGCCGCCGTCGTAGTGCTGGAGGCCCTTCGCGAGGCACTCGGCGACGCACGCGAGATCGCCCGAGAGGGACGCGGCCCCGACCTCGGCGCCCACGAGCGGGTCGGTGATCTCGGCGTAGTCGTCGAACCCGTCGAAGAGCTGGGAGAGCGCGGTCCGCAGCGGGTCCACGTCGGTGTCGCGGCCGGCGTCGGGCTCGAAGCGCTCGACCGGGACGACGTCGCCCATCGCCCCGAGCCGTGCGCCCGCGGCGAGCGCGTCGGACAGCGCGAGCAGCAGCAGGGGCAGCACGGCCCCGGGTGCGGCCCCCGACGCGACCTGGGTCGCCGTCGTGAGGAACGCGCGCGCCTGCGCGGCCATGCCCTCGGCGATCTCCCGCAGGTCGGGGTCGTTCTCGATCTCCCCCATGCTTGTCACCTCTCGTCAGCCGCCGACGAGACGTCGGCCCTCGAAAGCCCGGCCGAGCGTCACCTCGTCCGCGTACTCCAAGTCTCCCCCGACCGGCAGCCCGGACGCGAGGCGGGTCACGCGCAGGCCCATCGGGCCCAGCATGCGCGCGAGGTACGTGGCCGTGGCCTCGCCCTCGACGTTGGGGTCGGTCGCGAGGATCACCTCGGTGACCTGCCCGTCGGCGAGCCGGGCCATGAGCTCGGCGATCCGCAGGTCGCCCGGACCCACGTTCTCGATCGGGTTGATGGCGCCGCCGAGCACGTGGTACCGCCCGCGGAACTCGCGCGTGCGCTCGATCGCGACGACGTCCTTGGGCTCCTCCACGACGCAGATCACCTCGGGCGAGCGGCGCGGGTCCGCGCAGATGCGGCACTGCTCGGACTCCGCGACGTTGCCGCACGTCTCGCAGAAGCGCACGCGCGCCTTCACCTCGGTGAGCGCGTCGGCGAGCCGGCGCACGTCCGCGGCGTCCGCGGCGAGCAGGTGGAACGCGATGCGCTGCGCACTCTTGGGCCCGACGCCGGGAAGTCGGCCGAGCTCGTCGATCAGGTCCTGGACAGCGCCTTCGTACACGCCCCCAGCCTACGGGGCACGGCCCACATGCCGGGCCCGGCCCGCCGCCGTCGTGGCCGGGTCGGTCCCGGCCCGGCGCCGTCATGGCGGGGCCGGGACCGTGCTCGGACGAGGGTCACTCCGGGAGCTCGGGCGCCACCGTCCGCGTGGACCCGTCCGTGTACGTCACCTCGTACGTGATCGCGGGCTCCGGGCCGCCCCGTCCGCTGGGCCCGCCGACCGTCGTCGGGTCGAAGATCTCGCCCGGCCACCAGGCGACGAAGACGCCGTCCTCGATCGTGGTCTCGACGGCCGTGCCGTCGGCGAGCCGCAGCGTCACCGCCGCGACGTCGGCACCGGCCTGCCCGTTCGTCATCGACAGCACCGGCCGCTCGCGGCTCCAGGGGTACGGCCTGCCGCCCCACTGGGACATCGACCCCTCCGTGACACCGCGGGACGACGGGACGAGGTCGCCCGCGCTCGCGGTCCCCCCGGACACGTCCTCCGCCTCGTCCGCGCCGGGCGGCAGGTACCCGACGCACGACGACTCCAGGGTCTGCGCTCGTGCGTCGTCGTCGTACAGGTACATCACCGCCACCCAGGAGCCGCGTCGCTCGGCGAGCACCACGTCGTCGGCCGTCACGCTCCGCTCCGGGCCGATGCGCGCACGGCACGCCTCGTCCAGGACCGCGAGGTCCTGCGCGGAGAGCGGGACGGGCTCGGGTGTCCACGACGCGAGCGCGTGCGGCGCCGGGCCGACGAACGGGAGCGCGAACGCCGCCGCGGCCACCGCGGCGACACCGACCGGGACACCGACCCGGCGCACGGCGCGGCGCCGTGCCTGCGCGGCCAGGTGCCCGACCGCGCGGGCGCCCGCCCCGTCCGGCTCCTCGCCGGCGAGGATGCGGTCGAGGCCCTGCGCCGCGCGCGCGGCCTCGGCGGCGGAGAGGCCGGACGCGGGGGCGCGGTCGAGCCCCCGGAGGGTGGTCAGGTCGTCGTGGGTCATCGGAGCACCTCCTGGGCGGGGACGTCGAAGGATCGAGCGAGCGGGACGGCGGGCCGGCGCCCAGGACCGTCCACGCCCGGCCCCTCGTCCGCGGACAGCAGGCGCCGGAGCGCCGCACGTGCGCGGTACAGGCGCAGCCGGTACGCGACCGCGGAGATGCCGAGGACCCGCCCGGCGTCCGCGGACGTCAGGTCCTCCCAGAGCAGCAGCGACAGCACCTCCTGGTGGTCGGGCGCGAGCCGGTGCCACGCCGTGGCGAGCTCGGACCGCGCCGCCGTCAGCTCGTCCGGGGACGGGAGCAGGGGCTCGGGCTGGGCGGCGAGCCGGACGCCGAGCGCGCCGCGTCGCGTGCTCGCTCGCCGGTCGTTGAGGAGGCAGCCGCGCGCGACCCCGAACAGCCAGGCCCGCTGCGCGTCACGGGACGGCGGCAGGTCGTGCATCCGTCGCCACGCGACGACGAACGCCTCGTGCACGACGTCCTCGGCGCGGTCCTCGTCGGTACGCCGGCGCACGAACCGCAGCACGTCGGCGTACGTGTCCTGGTAGAGGGCGCGGAACCGCTCGGCGCGGTCCGCCACGGGAGGTGGGCTCATGCCCTCTTCGTGTCCGGCACCGGGCACCCTGTTTCGGGCGGCGGCGTCAGACCTGGTCCTGGATCTCCTCGATGATCTTGCCGTCGAGCAGGCTCACGACGAGCGCCGTCCCGACGAGGCCCGTCGAGACGATGTCGGGGTCGTCTGCGGACGGGAGGTCGTCCATCGGGTCGACCGTGGACGACGCGTCCCGTCGGGCGGGCGCCTCGGCCGGCCGGGAGACGCGCGCCGTCGTGGCCGCGGCGATCGCCGCGCGCGCCGCGGAGACGCCGCGCAACGGGGCGCCCGACGCGTCCACCGTCGCGACGGGGACCCCCGCACGGGCAGAAGGCTCCTGGCGCGGCGGGGTCCCAGGCGTGGCCGGTGCCGGGGAGTCCGGTGCCTGCGCTGCGGACGTCGTGCGCGCGGGGGCGCTCTCGAGGACGGGCTCCGGCTCGGGGCCGTCGTCGAGGTCGGCCGGCGGCTCGGCGGGCGCCCCCGCGAGCCACGCCTCGTCCGCCGCGTCGACACGGGGCGCGGGTACGGGCTCGGGTGCCGAGGCTCCGGCGAGCCAGGCCTCGTCCGCGTCGTCGACGACCGGCACGCCACCGTCGTCGCCCACGGTGGCCACGGGGGCCTCCGTCGCGACGGGTCGCTCCTGCAACGCGACGGCGCCGCGCGGTGCGACCGCTCCCGACGCGAGCGCGGTCGGGGCCGTGCCCGCGCCCGACGCCACGACACGGCCCGGTGCGCTGACCGACGCCAGGGGAACGTCCTGGCGGCGCTCCCCCGGGCCCGGCTCAGGACGCGATCCGCCCGGGCCGGCTGCGACGGGGGCCGGAGCGGAGGACCCGGGCGCCGGGGCGGCAGGGGCCGGGGCCTGACCGCCGCCGCCCGCACCGCCCTCGTCGAGGCGCGGCTCGACCCGCACCTGGAGCCCGAGCGTCTGGTAGACGACGTCCTGGACCGCGCTCGTGTGCCGCGCGGAGGAGAAGGTCCGCGCGAGCCCCGGCGACGGGAACGCGAGGTAGAGGACGTCCGGTCCCAGCTCTGCCACCTGCGCGTTCGCGCTGACGAGGGACCACGTCACGGGGCTGGCGCGCAGGTTCTCGAGGACCTCCGGCCAGCGCCGCCGCAGCTCCTCGGTCGTGAGCGCCGGGCTCGCGTCGCCGGACGGAGCGCTCCCCGCAGGCTGTGCCGGGCGGCCTGCCTCCGGCTGCGCGGGGGCGGCGTCGGCACGCCCGGGAGGCGCAGCCTCCTTGCGCGCCGGCGACACCGCGCCGTCCTGCGGGGTCGGGCCGGCCTGCGTGGCAGGACCGGTCGGCTCGACCTGCTCGACCGTGGCGGTCGCGGGAGAGGGCGGCACGGGCGCGGCAGGCGCCGTGGAGTCCTCGCGCGCGGGCCCGGTGATGCTCGACGCGACAGCGCCCTCGCCCGGAGCGGACGAGGTCCCCTGGTCGGGTGCCGACGGGGCGGACGCTGGCGCCGAGGCCCGCTCGTCCTCGACGACCTCTGTGGGAGCAGCCACGGTGGGGCTGGGCTCGGCCGCCTCGGCGGAGGGCCGCGCGTCGGCCGGTGCGGCGGCGATACCCGGCTGTGCGGCGGGGGCGGACGGGGTGGACCGGTTGGGGCGCAGCGCGGCGCGCACAGCGGCAGCACCGGTGAGCCCGGACGACGGTGAGGTCGTGGCCGGCCCCCGCCCCGCGCCGTCGTTCACCGGAGCGCCCGGGGCGGGCGACGCCTCGGATCCCGGTGCGACGGCTGCCGGTGCGAGGGCGACCGCGCCCAGCCCCCCGCGCTCGAGCCGGTCGAGGCGCGCCGCGAACCCGGCAGCGCCGTCGTCGGCGCCGGGCAGGAGGAGTCGCGCCATGAGGAGCTCGAGGTGGAGCCGCGGCGAGGTGGCGCCGGTCATCTCCGTCAGGGCCGCGTTGACGAGGTCAGCCGCGCGCGAGAGCTCGGCCACACCCAGGTTCTGCGCCTGGGCCCGCATGCGCGCGAGCTGGTCGGCGGGCTGGTCGCGCAGCACGGCCTGCGCCTCGTCGCCGGAGACCGCGATGACGATGAGGTCGCGCAGGCGCTCGAGGACGTCCTCGACGAAGCGCCGGGGCTCGTGCCCCGTCGCGATGACGTGGTCGACGACCCGGAAGATGCTCGCGCCGTCGCGCGCGGCGAGCGCGTCCACGACGTCGTCGAGCAGCGTCGCGTGCGTGAAGCCCAGGAGCGCGACGGCGCGCTCGTACTCCACGGCGCCGTCCTCCGCGCCCGCGATGAGCTGGTCCATGACCGAGAGGGAGTCGCGCACCGAGCCGCCCCCGGCGCGCGTGACGAGCGGTACGACCCCGCTGCCGATGGTGACGCGCTCGGCGGCGCACAGCTCCTCGAGGTACGGGCCGAGGACGTCCGGCGGCACGAGGCGGAACGGGTAGTGGTGCGTACGGGAGCGGATGGTCCCGATGACCTTGTCCGGCTCCGTCGTCGCGAAGACGAACTTCACGTGCTCCGGGGGCTCCTCGACGAGCTTGAGCAGCGCGTTGAAGCCCTGGGGCGTCACCATGTGCGCCTCGTCGAGGATGAAGATCTTGTACCGGTCGCGGGCCGGCGCGAACGCGGCGCGCTCGCGCAGCTCGCGCGCGTCGTCGACGCCGTTGTGCGACGCCGCGTCGATCTCGACGACGTCGAGGCTGCCCGGACCCCCGCGCGCGAGCTCGACGCACGACGGGCACTGCCCGCACGGGGTGTCGAGCGGCGTCTCGGGGGTGTTGCGCTCGCAGTTGAGCGTGCGCGCGAGGATGCGCGCGCTCGTCGTCTTGCCGCACCCGCGCGGGCCGGAGAACAGGTAGGCGTGGTTCACCCGACCGCTGCGCAGCGCCTGCATGAGCGGCGCGGTCACGTGGTCCTGACCGATCACCTCGGCGAAGGTCTCGGGCCGGTAGCGGCGGTACAGGGCGGTGCTCACCCCGGTCACTCTAGACGCCGCGACCCACACGCACGAGGCCGGTCCTCAGCGGTGCAGCGCCTTGCGGGCGAGCCAGTTGCCGAGGAGCTGCGCGACCTGCACGATCGCGATGATGACGAGCACCGTCACGATCACGACGCCCCAGTTGTAGCGCTGGTACCCGTACCGGATCGCGAAGTCACCCAGGCCGCCACCGCCGATGAGGCCTGCGACCGCGGACATGTCGAGCACCGCGATGAAGAGGAACGTGTAGCCCAGGATGAGCGGGGCGAGCGCCTCGGGGACGAGCACGGTCGTGATGATGCGCCACGACGACGCCCCCATGGCCCGTGCCGCCTCGATGACGCCGGGGTCGATCCCGACGAGGTTCTGCTCGACGATGCGGCTCGTGCCGAACGCCGTCATCACGGACAGCGGGAAGATGAACGCCTCGGTGCCGAGCGTCGTCCCGACCACCTGGAGCGTCACCGGCCCGAGCAGCGTGACGAAGATGATGAACGGGATGGGCCGCACGATGTTGACGAGCACGTTGAGCACGCCGAACACCCACCGGTTGTCGAGCAGGTTCCCCCGCCGCGTGACGTAGAGCGCGATGCCGAGCGCCAGGCCCGCGACACCGCCCGTGAGCAGCGCGATGGACACCATCTGGAGGGTCTGCCCGAAGGCCTCCCAGAGGATGGGCCACAGGGTGGACCAGTCGCGGTTCATCACAGACCTCCGGGGATGCCGTGGCGGAAGGAGACCCCGGGTGCACCGAGCGAGTCGCCTCGCCCTGCGGCGGGGCCGTCGGCGGTGGCGTCATCGCCGCCCGGGTCGGCGTCGAGCCGCGCCACCCGCGGATCGTCGAGCGGCTGGGCCGCGGTCCCCAGGTCCACGACGTCGGCGCGCTCGGCGAGCGCGACGAGGAACGGCGCGATGCGGTCCTCGGGCGCGTCGAGCTCGACGGTGAGCGACCCGAACGGCCGCTCCCCCACCTCGGAGATCCCGCCGTAGACGACGGACCCGTCGACGTCGTGCTCGCGCAGCAGGCGGAACAGGTCCGACCCGGTGTGCGCGCCCTCCCGCACGCCGACCGTGACCAGCCGGCCGGGGTGCCGCTCGCGCAGCCGCGCGAGGGTGTCGCGCGACGGGCGGTCGTGCAGCGCCGTCCCGACGAACCGCTGGGCGGCGTCCGCGCCGGGCGCGGAGAAGACGTCGTACACGTCGCCCGTCTCCACCACCTTGCCGTGCTCCATCACGGCGACGCGGTGGCACGTCGAGCGCACGACCTCCATCTCGTGCGTGATGACGACGATCGTGATGCCGAGCTCGCCGTTGACGCGCCGCAGGAGCGCGAGCACCTCGCGCGTCGTCTCGGGGTCGAGCGCGGACGTCGCCTCGTCGGCCAGGAGGATCGTCGGCTGCGCGGCGAGCGCGCGGGCGATGCCCACGCGCTGCTTCTGCCCGCCCGAGAGCTGGCGCGGGTACGCCTTCGCCTTGTCGGCGAGGCCGACGAACGCGAGGAGCTCCGCGACGCGCGCGGCGCGCTTCTCGCGCGGCCAGCCCGCCACCTTGAGCGGGTACGCGACGTTCCCCGCGACCGTCCGCGACGACAGCAGGTTGAACTGCTGGAAGACCATGCCGATGCGCGAGCGCACCTCGCGCACGCGGCGCTCGGGCAGCCCGGTGATCACCTGGCCGTCGACGACGACCTCGCCGCTCGTCACGCTCTCGAGCGCGTTGACGAGCCGCACGAGCGTCGACTTGCCGGCGCCCGAGTAGCCGATGACGCCGAAGATCTCGCCGCGGCGGATGCTCAGCGAGACGTCGTCGACGGCGTGCACGGCACCGTCACCCTCGCCGAACGTCTTGCTCACGTGGCGCAGCTCGATCGCGGGCTGCTCGTCACCGCCCTCGTCGCGGGGGACGTCGGTCACGTCGGGTTCCTCTCGTCGGAGGCCGGGCCTCCGGGCCGGGGCCGCCTGGGTCACCTGGGATCACCAGGCATGTCGTCAGGGCCGCCTGTCGGGGTGTGCCGCTCGCCTGCCATCGTCCTCCCCCGGGCACGACGGCGCGCGAGGGCGGACGCGACGTGCGCGCCCGCCCTCGCGGCGACGGCATCAGGAGTTGCGGATGTCGTCCTCGATGCCGGCGAGGATCTCCTGGAGCTCGGCGGGCGAGTTCTCCTTGATGACGGCGGTACCGCCCGAGGCCTTCTTCTCCGCCTCGACGACCTCCGGCGAGTGGGAGATCTCGGCGAGCTTGAGCAGCGTCTCGTCGTCCTTGTCCTCTGCCCGCGCGACCCACACGTTGATGTAGGGCTTGGCGGCGTCGGAGTCGGGGTCGTCCTGGAACAGGGCGTCCTCGGGCTTGAGGCCCGCATCCTCGACGAAGTCGTTGTTGATGATCGACGCGTCGACGGACTGGAGCTGGATCGGGGTCTGCGCGGCGTCGACGGGCGTGACCGTCACCTTGGAGCTGGGCAGCACGTCGGCCTCGGTGGAGATGGAGCTCCCGCCGTCCTTCAGCTCGACCAGGCCGGCCTCCTGGAGCACGAGGAGCGCACGCGCGAGGTTGGTCGGGTCGTTCGGCACGGCGACCTGGCCGCCGTCGGGGATCTCCTCGAGCGACGTGTGCTTGGACGAGTACAGCCCGAGCGGGTAGACGGCGGTCGCGCCGATCGGCTGGAGGTCGTCGCCCGCGTCCACGTTGTAGCCCGCGAGGAACTGCAGGTGCTGGAACTGGTTCACGTCGAGCTCGCCCTGGGACAGCGCCGGGTTCGCCTGCGTGTAGTCCTGGAGGTCGACGAGCTCGATCTCGATGCCCTCGGCCTCGGCCTGCTCCTGGAACACGGCCCACTTGTCGTCGGACGCGCCGACGACGCCGACGCGGATCGGGTCCGCCGCGTCACCGCTCGCGGCACCGCCCGCGGTGTCGTCGCCGCCGCCGCAGGCGGTCAGGGTGAGGGCGGCCGTCGCGGCGATCGCGGTCCAGGTCAGACGCTTGCGGGTGGTCGAGAACGACATGGGAGTTCCTTCCGGTGGCGGCGGCGTCGGTCACGGGTGGCGACCGGCGGGCCGGGGTGCAGGGACGGTCCTGCGAGGGGTGGGGTTCGGGGTGCTTCCGGCGGGCCATCAGCCACGCGGCGAGCGGGGGCGGCGTCGTCAGGACGACGCGGCAGGTGCGGCGCAGGTCTCCCTGCGGGTCACGACGGCGTCAGCAGCCGCACATTCGCCCGGTGTGCACGCCACGACAGCACGACGTGCCGGCGCAGGACGCTGCGCGCGGGGTCGTGGTGGCGACGTGGTTCCGGGTCATGCCGACATCATGAGCACGGCGACGCCCCGCGCGCCAATCCCCGAGCCGGATCGTCCATCATGTGGACGCCAAACTGGTCGCATGTCGGGAACTCGGGCGACTGAACCGGGATATATCGGGCGTCAGGCGCCCCGGGGGTGCCCGTCTCGCTCGAGCAGGAAGAGATCTGCGCCACACCGGCCGGCTCCGCGGCGGTGGGCCGGCGCCCGTCCGGAGACAGGGCGCCCGGAGACATGAAGGACCCCCCGCACACCCACCAGAGCTCACCTACCCTTGCTGCCTTCCGGCCCTGGGGGAGTTCGGCGAGATGATGCCGCACGAGGGGTCTGCACCCACCCTAGCCCAGGTCGGCGCCCCACCAGAAACCCGCTCCGGTGAGGGCGATTCGGCCCGGGCGCCGCGGTCCGGTATCCTCGTTGCGCTGCTGTCGGTGCGCCCTGGGCGCGTCCGGCCGTCGCACCAGGAGGATTCGCCTAGTGGCCTATGGCGCACGCTTGGAAAGCGTGTTGGGTTAACAGCCCTCGGGGGTTCGAATCCCCCATCCTCCGCAGACCGAAGGGCCCGCCGCACTCGCGGCGGGCCCTTCGTCGTCGCCCGGCGCACGGCGTCGAGGCACCGGCACCGAAAAGGCCCGTCGCACGAGTGCGACGGGCCTCTCGACGTCCCGACGGTCCGACGCGCCGGGACGTGGCGCCGGCGGTGCCGCCGACGGCTACCCCCAGCCTACGGGTGTCTGGCCCGGAACGGCAGGGGTCTCTCGCCCCGAGTGCCCGTGATCTGTGCGACCTGGGCGGCCCGGACCCCCTGGCGAGGGGTCAGACGACGTGGCACGGGCGCCCTCCGAGGGTCACGAGCTGCGGGTCGGCACCCGGGGTGCCCGACGCGACGAAGCCGAACGTCGTGGTCGCGCCCGGCCGTACGGTCGCGTTCCACGACAGGCTGTGCGCGGTGACCGCGTCACCGTCGCGCCCGGCCCGCGCGCCCCACACGTCGGTGAGCCGCTGGTCCCCGTCGGGGGTCCAGCGCAGCTCCCACCCGTCGAGCGGCGCCGTGCCGGTGTTGCGGAGCTCGACCTGGGCGATGAAGCCGCTGCCCTTCTTGCCCTGCCACGTCCCGTGGACGGTGTACGCGACCTCGCAGGTCGGGCGCTCGACGGGGGGCACGGCGAGCGCGAGGAGCTCGGCCGCCTGCTCGACGAACCACTGCCCCGCGGCCGGGTCCTCGATGCCGCGGGCGGGGTCGAGCGGGCCGCCGGTGCCCCGGTAGCACTTCCCGTCGGACTCCCCCGGCACCTTGATCCACAGGTAGGCGTCGACGAACGGGTCGCCGGTGTCCGTCGTCGGCCGCTCGCCGAGGCCCCGGTCGGGCGGGTTGCACCACACCTCCGGGTCGGGGAACGCGCCGGGCGGCGCGGTCCACGGGCCCTGGCCGTTGCGGCTCGTGTCGATGACGACGTGCTTCTGCACCGCCGGGTCGCGCACGACGCCCGTGTCCGCGTACGCCTGGGCGTACGCGGCGTCGGTGAGGCCCCAGGTGGAGAAGTCGTCCGGGTTCGCCGGGTAGTACTGGCTCGCGCACCACGCGGGCTCCCACCAGCTGTTCACCGACAGGTTGACGCAGTCGCTGATCCACGTCCCGTACTTCACGAGGCGCTCGGTCTCGACGTAGTTGGACGCGTTGACGAACACGCCGTCGGCACGCTCGACGCCCGCCTTGATCAGGCGGTCGGTGATGTCGCCGACCCCGAGCCACCCGCTGTGCGTCCCGTCGAGGTACACGGACGTGGCCGGGAGCGCCGTGAGCGCGTCGACGGCGTGGTTGAGCTGGACGAACCGGTCCGCCGCGGCGGTCTCCGGGTCGAGCTCGGCGGGGCGGCACCACTCCGCGTTCCCGTTGATGTCGGTGTACCAGGGGATGATCCCGAGCCCGTCCGGCTCGAGGATCACGATCGCCGGGTCGTCGCCGATCCCCTCGGCGACGGCGTCCACCCACGCCGTGTAGGCGGCCGTGTCCGCGGCGCCGCCCGCGGAGTACTGCGCGCAGTCGCGGAACGGGAGGTTGTAGACGACGACGGTGGGCACCGCGCCGTCCGTCGCGGCCGCCTGCACGACGGACGCGACGTCGTCGCGCACCTCGTCGGGCGTGCCGCCGGTGAACCACGAGGCCGACGGGAACGACCCGAGGAGCTGGGCGTCCGCGCGCGCCTGTCCCGTGAGGGTGGCGGCGGCCTGGAGAGTCGTGGAGAAGGGGTCCACGTAGAGGCGGGTCTCCGGCCCGACGACGTCGTCCGCCGCGGGGGCGGCCGTCGCCCGGGGCGCGGCGGGGGTCGGGGCGGCGCCGGCGCTCCCGCCGACGACGAGCAGCGGGGCCGCGAGCGCGAGCCCGGCGGCGGCGGACAGGACGGCACGACGTCTCATGCGGATCTCCTTCGATCGACACGGGGTGCGGGACGACGGATGGAAGCGCTCCCATCGCGTCGTGACCTCCACTCAACCGGCCCCGGCCAGCGGCGTCAAGGGGTGCGCCGCGGCAGAGCGCTCCCCCGTGGTGGACAGGCATTGAACAAGTGTTTAGTCTGTTGAACGTGCGTTCAGACAAACCCTCACCGACCGGCCGCGCCCGCCCCGCGCCGTCGACCACCGACGACCTGACGACCCGCGCCCGCATCCGCGACGCCGCGATCTCGCGGTTCGCGCGCGACGGGTTCGGCGCCCCGCTGCGCACCATCGCCGCCGACGCCGGGGTGAGCGCGGCGCTCGTCGTGCACCACTTCGGGTCCAAGGACGGGCTCCGCCGCGCGTGCGACGACTACGTGTTCGACGCCGTGCGCGCCGCCAAGACCGACGCCATCTCGCCGCAGGACCCGGCCGCCGGGCCGATGGCGCTGTTCACCCAGCTCGCCGGGATCGAGGACTACGCGCCCGTGTTCGAGTACACGCTGCGCAGCCTCCAGGCGGGCGGGGACCTCGCGCGGTCGTTCGTCGAGCACCTCACGCAGGTCACGCTCGAGTACATGGAGTCCGGCGTCGCCGCCGGCGTCATCCGCCCCAGCCGCGACGAGGCCGCCCGCGCGCGCTACCTCGTCTCGCTCTCGCTCGGCTCGCTGCTGATCGACGGCGCGCTGCGCGAGCGGAGCGAGCCGCGCGACCCCGAGGCGGACCTCCGCGAGTACGTCGAGCGCGTGATGCTCCCCGCGCTCGAGGTCTTCACCGAAGGACTCTTCGTCGAGCCGACGCTGCTCGACGCCTACGTGCAGCACACCACCCACCAGGAGGAGACGCGATGACGAGCACGACCCCCGCCGTCGAGGTGCACGACCTGCGCAAGGCCTTCGGCCACGTGCAGGCGCTCGACGGCCTCGACCTCACCGTCCGCGCGGGCGAGGTGGCCGGGTTCCTCGGACCGAACGGCGCGGGCAAGTCGACCACCATCCGGGTGCTGCTCGGGCTGCTGCGCCCCGACTCCGGCAGCGCCCGGCTGCTCGGCGGCGACCCCTGGCACGACGCCGTCGACCTGCACCGGCGCCTCGCGTACGTGCCCGGCGACGTCAACCTGTGGCCCAACCTCACCGGCGGCGAGGCGATCGACCTGCTCACCCGCCTGCGCGGGAGCGTCGACCCGCAGCGCAAGAAGCTGCTGCTCGACCGCTTCGAGCTCGACCCGTCGAAGAAGGCGCGCACCTACTCCAAGGGGAACCGGCAGAAGGTGGCGCTCGTCGCGGCGTTCGCGTCCGACGTCGAGCTGCTCGTCCTCGACGAGCCGACGTCGGGCCTCGACCCCCTCATGGAGTCCGTGTTCACGCAGTGCGTGCGCGAGGTGACGGCCGAGGGCCGCTCCGTCCTGCTCTCGAGCCACATCCTGGCCGAGGTCGAGAAGCTCTGCGACACCGTGACGATCATCCGCGCGGGCCGCACGGTCCAGTCGGGGACGCTCACCGAGCTGCGGCACCTCACGCGGTCGTCGGTCACCGCCGTGACCGAGCGCGACCCCTCGGCGCTCGACGCGCTCGACGGCGTGCACGACCTCGTCGTCGAGCCGGGCGCGGACGGCACGCGGGCGCGGTTCGACGTCGACAACGACCACGTCGAGGCCGTGCTGCGCGCGCTCACCGACCTCGGCCTGCGCTCCGTGACGGTCAACCCCCCGTCGCTCGAGGAGCTGTTCCTGCGCCACTACGGCGACGAGCTCGCCGTGCTCGACGGGGCGGGCGCGCTGTGAGCGCCCCCGGGTCCGCTCGCACGGCGGCACCACCGAGCAGGCGGCGCGCCGCCGTCGCGCCCGAGCCGCACCGGCGCGGCCGCGCGGCCACGGGCTGGACCACGCTGCTGCGCTTCGTGCTGCGCCGCGACCGCGTCCGCATCCCCGTGTGGACGGCGTCGATCGCGCTCCTGTTCGGGTACGCGGCCGTCGCGCTCGACACGCTCTACCCCACCGCGGCCGACCGCCAGGCGCGCGCGGCGCTCGTCTCGAGCCCCGCGGGGATCATGCTGTCCGGACCGCAGTACGGGATCGAGGACTACACGCTCGGCGCGATGATCGCGAACGAGATGGCGCTCACCGTGATGGTCGCCGTCGCGATCATGAGCATCTCCCTCGTCGTGCGGCACACGCGCGCCGAGGAGGAGACCGGGCGGGCGGAGCTCGTCCGGGCCGGCGTCGTCGGGCGCCACGCCCCCGCGACGGCGGCGTTCGTCGCGGCGCTCGTCGCCAACGCGGCGATCGCGCTCGCGACGGGAGCGGTCCTCGTCGCGACCGGGCTCGACGCCGTCGACTCGTTCGCGCTCGGCGCGGCCGTCGGGGTCACGGGGCTCGTGTTCGGCGCCGTCGCGGTCGTGACGAGCCAGGTCACCGAGCACGCGCGCGCCGCGAGCGGCCTCGCGCTCGCCGTGCTCGGCGTCGCGTTCCTGCTGCGCGCCGTCGGCGACGTCCAGGAGGAGCACGGGAGCTGGGTCTCGTGGCTCTCCCCCATCGGCTGGGCGCAGCAGATCCGCGCGTTCGTCGACCTGCGCTGGTGGCCCCTCGGCCTCTCGGTCGCGCTCGTCGTGCTGCTCCTCGCCCTGGGCGCGGCGCTCGCCGCGCGTCGCGACCTCGGCGCGGGCCTGGTCCCTCCACGCGCGGGCCGGCCGGACGCCGCCGGGTGGCTCGCGAGCCCGCTCGCCCTCGCGTGGCGCCAGCAGCGCGCGTCCGTGGTCGCGTGGGCCGTGGGGGTCGGCGTCACCGCGCTCGCGTGCGGGACGTTCGTCGACTCCGTGGGCGACATGGTCGCCGACAACCCCGAGATCGCGCAGATGCTCGGCGACGCCACCGACCTCGTGGGCGGGTTCGTCGCGATCATGGCCCTCTTCCTCGGGCTCGGCGCGGGCGGCTTCGCGGTCGCGTCGGCACAGCGGGCCCGCGGCGAGGAGACGGCGGGGCGGCTCGAGCCCGTGCTCGCGACCGGGGTCGGGCGCGTCCGCTGGCTCGGGGCCCAGCTCGTCGTGACCCTGGTCGGGACGTCGGTGCTGCTCGCCGTGAGCGCCGTCGGGCTGTGGCTCGGCGCGCTGAGCGTCGGGGAGGACGCCTTCGGGTTCGGCGACTACCTCGCCGCGTCGTTCGCGTACCTCCCGGCGATCGCGGTCGTCGCGGGCGTCGCGGTCGCGGCCTTCGGCTGGCGTCCGGGGCTCGCGGCGCTCGCCTGGGCGCTCCTCGCCTACTCGTTCGTCGTGACGATGTTCGGCGCCCTGCTCGACCTCCCGTCCTGGGCCAGCGGCGTCTCGCCGTTCTGGCACGTCCCCCAGCTCCCGGGGGCCGACGTCGAGCCGTGGCCGTTCGTCTGGCTCACGCTCCTCGCCGTGGCGCTCGTCGCGCTGGGCCTGGTCGGCTTCCGCCGCCGCGACGTCCCGCGTCCCTGACGCGAGACCGTCGCGGCCTCCGGCTAGGCTCGATCCACCTTTTCCGACCACGGAGGTGACGGTCATGTCCACGCCCGACCGGAGCGACGCGACGCGCTCGGCCAGGGCCACCCTGCACGAGTGGGTCGCCGCGATCCCCACCCAGGAGCCGAGCCGAGGGCCGGACGGCGCCGCGGGCGTCCCCGACCCGCGCACGTGGGTCGCGGCGCTCGCGCTCGAGGGGACGTGGCTCGGTCTCTACCAGGACGCGTACGACCTCACCGAGGCCGAGTGGGAGGACCTGATCGGCGACCTCTCCCGGTACGCCGACGTGCGGCCGCCGGCGAGCGCCGTCGTCTTCCGCGACGTGGACCTCGACGAGGACCCGTTCCGCGACGACGAGCGCCCGCTCGTGGACGCCGTGCTGCGGGTCGCGCTCGAGGAGGGGGTCGAGAACGTCACGCTCGCCGCGGTCGCCCGCCGCTGCGAGCGCAGCGAGTCGACGCTGCGCTCGATGTTCGGCGACGCGGAGACGCTCGTCGACGACGTCGCGCTAGAGGTCCTGCAGTCCGGGTTCGACGACCTCTCGCCGCTGCGCCTCGACCCGTCGCGCGCGGCGGTCGCGGCGTCGGTCGCCGCGCTCGACGACTCGCGCAAGGCCGCGGCGCTCCTGCGCCTGTACGCGCTGGGCGGGGTCGCGCGCGACGACGTCCCCGAGGGGCAGCACGCGGTGCACGCGCTCGTGCTGCGCGCGTGGCGCGAGGAGGGCGCGCCGTCGTCGCTCGTGCTCGCGGCGCTCGCGTGCGACGGCTGGCGCGCGGGCGAGCTCCAGCGCGCGCTGCTGTTCCCGCCCGCGCTGCCGGGCGCCGTCGTGCGCGAGCTCGCGCGCGTCGTGGACGACGCGTCGGGTCACTCCTCGAACCGGTAGCCGATGCCGGGGCTCGTGATGAGGTGGCGGGGCACCGCGGGGTCGTCCTCGAGCTTGCGGCGGAGCTGCGCGAGGTAGACCCGCAGGTAGTGGGTGTCGCGCGTGGCGGTCGGCCCCCACACCTCGCGCAGCAGGTGCTCGCGCTCGACGACGCGGCCCCGCTGCGCGACGAGGATCTCGAGGAGCGCCCACTCCGTGGGGCTCAGCCGCACCTCGGCGCCGCGCCGCAGGAGGCGGCGTCGCGCGAGGTCGATGTGCAGGTCGCCCGCCTCGACGACCGCGGACCCGTCGCGCGCGGAGCCGGCCGAGCGCCGGACGGCGGCACGCAGCCGCGCCATGAGCTCGGGCATCGCGAACGGCTTGGTGACGTAGTCGTCGGCGCCGGCGTCGAGCGCGTCCACCTTGTCGTCACCGAGGTGGCGCGCGGAGAGCACGACGATCGGCACCGTGCTCCAGGCCCGCACGGCCCGGATGACGTCGAACCCGCTGAGGTCCGGCAGGCCGAGGTCGAGCAGGATGACGTCGGGGGTGTCGGTCGCGACGAGGTCGATGCCGGCCCCGCCCGACGTGGCGGTGCTGACCTTCCAGCCGTGGGTGCGCAGCGTGATGGCGATCGCGCGCAGCAGGCCGGGGTCGTCGTCGACGACGAGGACGTGGTGGGTCGCCGGGTCGTCGCTCACGCGCGCTCCTCCCGCTCGGTGCGTGCCCCCGGCTCGCGCGGCGGCGCGACGGGGACGGTCAGGACCATGGTGAGGCCTCCGCCCGGGGTGTCCTCGGGGACGAGGGTCGCACCGACGGCGCGGGAGAACCCCCGCGCGACGGCGAGCCCCAGCCCCACGCCGTGCCCGCCGGCGTCCCCGAGCCGCTGGAAGGACTCGAACATCCGCTCCTTGGCGTCGTCGGGCACGCCCGGCCCGAGGTCGACGACCCGCACCTCGACGATGCCGCCTGACGCTGACGCCCGGACGCGGACGGGCTCCTCCGGGGGCGCGAACCGCACGGCGTTGGCGACGACGTTCGCGACGACGCGCTCGAGGAGGCCGGGGTCGGTGCGCACGAGGGGCAGGTCCTCGGGCACGTCGAGCGCGACGCGCGGGCCGTGCGGCTCGACGGCGACCGGGACGATCTCCTCGAGCGACACGTCCCGCAGGACCGGGGCGACGGACCCCGTCTGGAGGCGCGAGAGGTCGAGCAGGTTGTCGATGAGCTGCTCGAGCCGCTCGGTCTCCGACGCCGCGGTCTCGACGAGTGCCGTCCGGTCCTGAGGCTCCAGGACCGCGCCGGGCGAGCGCAGCCCGTCGACGGCCGCGCGGATCGCCGCGAGTGGGGTGCGCAGGTCGTGGGAGACGGCCGCGAGCAGGGCGGTGCGGGTCGCGTCCGCCTCGGCGAGGACGGCCGCGTGCGCGGCCTCCTCGCGCAGCCGCCGGTACTCGAGCACGATGCCGGCCTGCGCGCCGAACGCCTCGAGCACCTGGCGGTCGCCCGCGGGCAGCGGACGGCCGTCGAGCACGAGCCGGAGGTCGTCGTCGACGCTCACCACGGTCCGGGTCTCCTCACCGTGTCCGTGGCCGCGCCGGGCGCGACGGACCGGGCTCGTGGTGTCCGTGCTCGCGGTGCCCGGGATCCCGGTGTCGACGGCGCGGTCCGCGACCGCGACGGTCGACCACGCCTGGGCCCGCCCGTCCGTGCGCGCCCGCTCCTCCAGCGCGACGCGGCGGAGCTGGAAGGTCTGGGCGAGGCGCGCGACGACGGCCTCGGCCGTGTCCTCGCCGGACAGGACGGACCGGGAGAGGGCGGCGAGCGTCGACGCCTCGGCGCGCGCCCGGTACGCCTGGACCGTGCGGCGCGCCGAGAGGTCGACCACCGACGCGACGGCGGCCGCGACGAGCGCGAACACGAGGAGCGCGAGCAGGTTCTCCGGGTCGGCGACGGTGAGCAGGCCGGTGGGCGGCGTGAAGAACCAGTTGAGGCAGAGGAAGGAGACGACGGCGCAGGCCAGAGCGGGCCACATGCCCCCGACGAGCGCGACGCCGACCGACAGCGCGAGGAAGAGCATGACCTGCGTCGGGAGACCGACCGCCTCCCGGCCGGCGTCGAGCAGGGCGGTGAGACCCATCGGGCCGGCGACGGCGAGGACGAAACCCGCGACGCGCCGTCGGGCGGACAACGGGCTCCAGCCCCGACGGGCGACCCTCCCGGACCGCGCGCGCTCGTGGGTGACGAGGTGCACGTCGAGCGAGCCCGAGAGCCGGGCGATCTCCGCGCTCGTCGAGCCGAGGAACGCCTCGCGCCATCGCGAGCGCCGTGAGACGCCGACGACGACCATCGTCGCGTTGGCGCCGTGCGCGAAGTCGACGACCGCCGACGCGACGTCCTCCCCGACGACCGTGTGGAAGGTGCCGCCGAGCGACTCGACGAGCGCGCGGTCGGCCGCGATCGCGGCGGGCGACGCCGTGGGCAACCCGTCGGTCGCGAGCACGTGCACGGCGAGCAGCTCCGACCCGGCCGCCCGCTCGGCGATGCGGGCGCCGCGCCGCAGCAGCGTCGCGCTCTCCGGCCCACCGGTGACGGCGACGACGACGCGCTCGCGCGCGGGCCAGGTCCCCGAGATCGCGTGGTCGGCGCGGTAGCGCGTGAGGGCGTCGTCGACCCGGTCCGCGAGCCACAGGAGCGCGAGCTCGCGCAGCGCCGTGAGGTTGCCCTCGCGGAAGTAGGCGGAGAGGGACGCGTCGATCTGCTCGGCCCGGTAGACGTTGCCGTGCGCGAGCCGTCGGCGCAGCGCCTGGGGAGAGAGGTCGACGAGCTGGATCTGGTCGGCCTCGCGCACCACGTGGTCGGGGACGGTCTCGCGCTGGCGGACGCCCGTGATCGCCTCGACGTCCTCGGTGAGCGACTCCAGGTGCTGCACGTTCACCGTCGTCACGACGTCGATCCCGGCGTCGAGGAGGTCGTGCACGTCCTGCCACCGCTTGGCGTGGCGCGAGCCGGGCGCGTTCGTGTGCGCGAGCTCGTCCACGAGCGCGACGTCCGGGCCGCGCGCGACCACGGCGTCGACGTCGAGCTCGGTGAGCTCGACGCCCCGGTGCCCGACGGCGCGGCGCGGCACCACCTCGAGGTCGCCGATCTTCGCCGCCGTGGCCGGGCGCCCGTGCGTCTCGACGAGGCCCACCACGACGTCGGTCCCGCGGGCCCGGCGGCGCACCGCCTCGTCGAGCATGGCGAAGGTCTTGCCGACGCCCGGCGCGGCGCCGAGGTAGACCGTCAGCCTCCCCCGGCGCCGCCCGTCAGGCGTGTCGGCACTCATGTGCGCAGTCCATCACGCCGCACGTCAGGACGCGTCCGAGCCGGTGGGCGCGAGGCTCTCGAGCGCGAGGTTGAGCGCGAGCACGTTCACGCGCGGGTCGCCCAGCACACCGGCCACGCGCCCGGCCGCGGCGTCGTCGACCAGCGCGCGCACCGCCGCGGGGTCGAGCCCGCGCGCCGCGGCGACGCGCTCGACCTGCTGGTCCGCGTAGGCGGGCGACACGTGCGGGTCGAGTCCCGAGGCCGACGCCGTCACGGCGTCCGGCGGGACGCTCGCCGAGTCGACGCCGTCCTCCGCGGCGACGGCCGCCCGGCGCGCCTCGATCGCGGCGACCAGGTCGGGGTTGTTCGGCCCCAGGTTCGACCCCGCGGACGCGAGGGTGTCGTAACCGTCCCCGGCCGCGGACGGGCGGCCGTGGAACCACTCGGGCGCCGTCCCCGGCTCGCCGAACGCCTGGCCGACGAGGGCGGACCCGACGACCGGGGCGCCGTCGGCCCCCGTGTCGTCGACCGACGAGGCCCGCGTCCCGTCCGCGCGGACGAGCGAGCCGTTCGCCTGCCACCCGAAGGCGGCCTGGCCGACCCCCGTCACCGCGAGCGGGTACAGCCCGCCGAGCAGGACGGTCATGAGGAGCAGGACGCGCAGCCCCGCCCACGACTGGCGGACGAAGGAGACGGCGCCGCCGGCGGTCGACGGACGGGCGCCGGACGGGACCTGCGAGGAGGTGGGCACGGGAGTTCCTTTCGGCACCGGGCTCAGAAGCCCGGGAGGAGGGAGACGAGGAGGTCGACGAGCTTGATCCCGACGAACGGCGCCACGAGGCCGCCGAGCCCGTAGACCAGGAGGTTGCGCCGGAGCAGCGCCGACGCGGACGCCGGGCGGTACCGCACCCCACGCAGCGCCAGCGGGACGAGCACCACGATGATCAGCGCGTTGAAGATCACCGCGGAGAGGATCGCGGACTGGGGGCTCGACAGGCGCATGACGTTGAGCACCTCGAGCGCGGGGAACGCGCCCAGGAACATCGCGGGCAGGATCGCGAAGTACTTGGCGACGTCGTTCGCGACGGAGAACGTGGTCAGCGCGCCGCGCGTGATGAGGAGCTGCTTGCCGATCTCGACGATCTCCAGGAGCTTCGTGGGGTTCGAGTCGAGGTCGACCATGTTGCCCGCCTCCTTCGCGGCCGTCGTCCCCGTGTTCATCGCGACGCCGACGTCGGACTGGGCGAGCGCGGGCGCGTCGTTCGTGCCGTCGCCGGCCATCGCGACGAGGCGCCCGCCCTCCTGCTCGCGCCGGATGAGCGCGAGCTTGTCCTCGGGCGTGGCCTCGGCGAGCACGTCGTCCACGCCCGCCTCGGCCGCGATGGCCCGCGCGGTGATCGCGTTGTCGCCCGTGACCATGACGCTGCGGATGCCCATCGCGCGGAGCTGGTCGAACCGCTCGCGCAGCCCGTCCTTGACGACGTCCTTGAGCCGGACGACGCCGAGCACCCGCGCCGGGCCGTCGCCCACCTGCTCGGCGACCACCAGCGGCGTGCCGCCCTGCCCGCTGACCGTCTCGACGTGCGCCGCGAGCTCGTCCGTCTCCGGGCCCGTCACGCTCCCGCCCGTGGAGTGCACCCAGCGCTGGACCGCGGAGCCCGCGCCCTTGCGCACGCGCCGCACGCCGCCGTCGGGCAGCGGCAGGTCCACGCCGGACATCCGGGTCTGCGCCGTGAACGGGATGAACTCCGCGCCGGCGGTCTCGCGCACCAGGTCCGCCGCCGGACGCCCGTCCGTCGACGTCACGAGGTCGACGATGCTGCGCCCCTCCGGCGTCTCGTCGGACAGGGAGGCCAGGCGCGCCGCGTCGGCGAGCTCGCCCGCGCCCACACGGCCGACGGGCAGCACCTCGGTCGCGAACCGGTTGCCGTGCGTGATCGTGCCGGTCTTGTCGAGCAGCAGCACGTCGACGTCGCCCGCCGCCTCGACCGCGCGCCCGGACATCGCGAGCACGTTGCGCCGGACCAGGCGGTCCATGCCCGCGATGCCGATCGCGGACAGCAGCGCGCCGATCGTCGTCGGGATGAGGCACACGAGGAGGGCGACGAGCACCACGAGCGACTGCCGCGCCCCCGAGTACACGGCGAACGGCTGGAGCGTCGCGACGGCGAGGACGAACACGATCGTCAGCGACGTGAGCAGCACGTTGAGCGCGATCTCGTTCGGGGTGCGCTGGCGCTCGCTGCCCTCGACGAGCGCGATCATCCGGTCGACGAACGTCTGGCCGGCCGGCGCCGTGATCCGCACGACGATGCGGTCGGACAGGACGACCGTCCCGCCCGTCACGGCCGAGCGGTCGCCGCCCGACTCACGGATCACCGGGGCGGACTCGCCCGTGATCGCCGACTCGTCGACCGACGCGACGCCCTCGATCACGTCGCCGTCGCCCGGGATCGTCTCCCCCGCGACGACCACGACGACGTCGCCCACCCGCAGGCTCGACGACGGCACGTCGACCGTCGGCAGCAGGTGCAGGCTCGACCCGGCCGCGAGCGTGTCCGCCGGCGCGTCCACGCGGCGCGCCGTCGTGCTGCGCTGCGTCGCGCGCAGGCTCGACGCCTGCGCCTTGCCCCGCGACTCCGCGACGGACTCGGCGAGCGTCGCGAACAGGACCGTCGCCCACAGCCACGCCGCGACGAGGACCGAGAACAGGTCCGGGTCCAGCGCGGCGAGCACCGTCGTCGCGGCCGCGCCGAGCTCCACGACGAACAGCACCGGCGACCGGTACAGCACCCGCGGGTCGAGCTTGCGCACCGCGGCGGGCAGCGCCGCGCCCACCTGTGCGAGAGACAGCGCCCGCGGGGCACGACGCCCGCCGCCGGGACGGTCGCCGTGCGGGCCGCCGTCAGGCGCACCCGCGGGGGACGCCGGGGTGCCGGGCAGCTGAGGGACGGAAGCGAGCGGCGTGCTCATGACAGGGACTCCACGACAGGACCGAGGGACAGGACGGGGACGAACGTGAGGCCGACGACGACGAGCGCGACCGTGCCGAGCAGGCCGACGAACAGCGGCTGGTGGGTCGGCAGCGTGCCGGCGGACGGCGGGACCGACCGCTGGGAGGCGAGGCGCCCCGCGAGGGCGAGGACGAGCGCGATGGGGACGAAGCGGCCGACGAGCATCGCCAGCCCGAGCAGCGTGTTGTAGTACGGCGTCCCGGCCGACAGCCCGGCGAACGCGGAGCCGTTGTTGTTCCCGGCCGACGCGAACGCGTACAGCACCTCGGTGAGCCCGTGCGGGCCACCCTCCTGCTGCCCGGCGAGCCCGTCGGGCAGGACCACGGACAGCGCCGTGCCGGCGAGCACGACCGCCGGGGTCGTCAGGACGTACAGCGCGACGAGCGTGATCTCCTGGCGCCCGATCTTCTTCCCCAGGTACTCGGGCGTGCGGCCCACCATGAGTCCCGCGACGAACACCGCGACGACGGCGACCACGAGCATCCCGTAGAGCCCCGCGCCCACGCCGCCGGGGGCGATCTCGCCGAGCAGCATCGAGAAGAGCACCACTCCCCCGCCGGGCGCGGTGAGCGAGTCGTGCATCGCGTTGACCGCGCCGGTCGACGTGCCGGTCGTCGCGGTCGCGAACAGGGCGCTCGCGGCGAGACCGAACCGGGTCTCCTTGCCCTCCAGCGCGGCGCCCGCGGCCTGGGGCGCGGCACCCGGCCCGGCGAGCTCCGCCCACGTGGTCAGCGCGAGCGCGACGGCGAACAGCCCGGCCATCGCGCCGAGGACGGCCCAGCCCTGGCGGCGGTCGCCGACCAGGAGGCCGAACGTGCGCGGGAGGGTGAACGGGATCAGCAGGATGAGGAAGATCTCGAAGACGTTCGTGAACGGGTTCGGGTTCTCCAGCGGGTGCGCCGAGTTCGCGTTGAAGAACCCGCCGCCGTTGGTCCCGAGCTCCTTGATGGCCTCCTGGGAGGCGACGGGACCGCCGAGGACGTGCTGCGTCCCGCCGGCGAGCGTCTCGACCGCGGTGTGCGGGCCGAGGTTCTGGATGACGCCGTTCGCCACGAGCACGACCGCCGCGACGAACGCGATCGGGAGCAGGATACGGACCACGGACCGGGTGAGGTCGGTCCAGAAGTTGCCGATCCGCGCGTCGGTCCCGGAGCGGGCGAACCCGCGCACGAGCGCGATCGCGACCGACATCCCGACGGCGGCCGAGACGAAGTTCTGCACGGCCAGCCCTGCCATCTGGAGGAGGTGGCCCGCCGCGGCCTCGCCCGAGTACCACTGCCAGTTCGTGTTCGTCACGAACGAGACCGCCGTGTTCCAGGCACCCGCGGGGTCCAGCCCCGTGAACCCGAGGTTCATCGGCAGGTGGTCCTGGAGGCGGCCCAGGGCGTAGAGGAGGAGGACCGAGGCGAGCGAGAAGCCCAGCAGCGAGAAGAGGTAGGTGCTCCAGCGCTGCTCCGCGTCGGGGTCCACGCGCGCCAGCCGGTAGCCCGCGCGCTCCACCCGCAGGTGGCGCGACGAGGTGTACACGCGCGCCATGTACGCGCCGAGCGGCGCGTGCACCGCCGCGAGCGCCGCGACGAGGAGCGCGACCTGACCGACGGCCGCCCACACGACCGCGGCGTCGACCGTCGTCTCCACGGCGCTCACCGGGCCCGGTCGCTGCGGAGCAGCGCGACGAAGAGGTAGCCCAGCACGGCGACGACGGCACCGAGCGCGATCCAGTCGAGGACCATCACCGGGCACCTCCGGAGGAGCCGTGACGACGCGCGACGAGCGCGACCGTCGCGAAGAACGCGACGGTGAGGAGGAGGAAGGCCAGGTCGGCCATGGTGGGAACGCCTTCTCGACGAGGGTCGGCGAGCGCCCGCGGCGGGGCGTCGTGCCGGCGTCCGGAACCCGGGCGCACTGCCGTTCTACGCCCGGCGGGAGGGCTCCGGACGGGGCTCTGACGGAACCTTGACGCCCTCTGCCGGAACCTTGACGGGACGCGTCCCCGACGGGCGGCGCCCGGCTGGCACGATGGCGCCATGCTGAGTGTGCGGGTCACCGCGGGGCACGACCTCGTCGAACGTCTGCGTCCCGTCCTCGACGCCGACCCGACCGTGTGCGACCTGGCCGTGGTTCCCGGCGCGGCGCTCGACGGCCGGGGCGACGTCCTGTGGTTCGAGATGGCGCGGGAGAACGCGAACAACGTCATGCGGACCCTCCGGCACGCGGGCGTCCCGGCCGACGGGAGCATCGTCGTCACGGAGCCGGTGACGGTCGTGGCGGACGCCGCGGTCGCGGCCGAGGAGGCGGCGCCGGGCCACCCCGCCGACGGGGTCCTGTGGGCGCAGCTCGCGGACACGTCGCGCGAGGACTCCCGACCCTCCGCCACGTTCTTCGTGTTCCTCCTCCTCGCGACGCTCATCGCCGGGATCGGGCGGCTGCTGGACCAGCCCATCCTCATCATCGGGGCCATGGTGGTCGGGCCGGAGTTCGCCCCCATCGCGGCCATCTGCTACGCGGTCGTGCGGCGACGGCGCGGGATCGCGGGGTCGGCGCTGGCGACGCTCCTCGGCGGGTTCGCGGGCTGCGCCGCGGTCGCCTGGGCCGTGTGGAGCCTCGCATACGCGGCCGGTCTCATCACCTACGAGCAGGCGACGACCGGACCGCAGACCGAGTTCATCGTGTCGCCCGACGCCTGGTCGTTCGTCATCGCGCTCCTCGCGGGCGTCGCGGGTGTGCTCTCCCTCACCACCTCCAAGTCGGCTGCTCTCGTCGGCGTCTTCATCTCCATCACGACCGTGCCCGCTGTCGGGGCCATCGGCCTGACGCTCGCCGTCGGGGCGTGGGACGAGGCGCTCGGCGCGGGCGTCCAGCTCCTCGTGAACGTCGCCGGGCTGCTCGTCGCCGGGGTCGTGACCCTGTTCGTCCAGCTCCACCTCGGACGCCGGCTCGGCCGGCGGCGACTGCTCAGGGCCCGACCGGACGGGCCGCCCGACGCCGCCTGACGCGGAGGACCCGGGTGCTCCACGTGGGGAGATCGTGACGACTGCGTGACCGGCACCGCGCCGACCCGGGCGAGGAGCGGGGTCCGGCCTCTAGGATGTGCCGCATGATCTTCAAGGCCGTCGGCGACGGGCGCCCCTACCCGGACCACGGCCGGGTGACCGCGCGGGACTGGGCCGAGGTGCCCCCTCGTCAGGTGCGCCTCGACGAGCTCGTCACGACCAAGCGCACGCTCGACCTCGACGCGCTCCTCGCCGAGGACTCGACGTTCTTCGGCGACCTCTTCGCGC
Organism: Cellulosimicrobium sp. I38E; assembly: GCF_001647255.1. Taxonomy (NCBI): domain Bacteria; kingdom Bacillati; phylum Actinomycetota; class Actinomycetes; order Micrococcales; family Promicromonosporaceae; genus Cellulosimicrobium; species Cellulosimicrobium sp. I38E. Next base: position 54,336 of record NZ_LUAZ01000061.1, on the reverse strand, counting down.
ACGTCGTCGAGTACGAGGGGGTCCTCTACCTCGAGGACGGACTGCACCGCGCGGTGCGCGCCGCGCTCCAGCAGCGCGCCATCCTGCACGCCCGCGTCCTGACCGTGCGATGAGCGCGGGGTCCGGTAGGTTTCTGGCGTGACCACCCGCCCCGACACCGCACGCGCCGAGCGTCGCCGACGCATGCACGAGCGCCAGGCCGTCGTGTTCGGGCTCCTCATCGCCGCGCTCGCCGTCGTCGGGCTGGGTGCGCTGGCCGTCTACACGGGGGCGATCGACGCCCCGTTCGACCGGCCGCTGTCGTCGCCCGAGGCGGTCGACGACCTCGCGGACGTCAAGGTCCCCTGCCTGCCCGAGGGCACGCTCCCGGCGGCGGCGGCCGACGTCCAGGTCAACGTCTACAACGCGTCCGGCAAGGACGCCCCCCTCGGGCGGCTGAACCAGGAACTGCTCACGTCCCGGGGCTTCACGGTGCTCACCACCGGTAACGCGCCGGACCTGGACGGCGACGGCAGCTCGGACGTCGTGGCGCAGACGCAGATCCACTTCGGCGTCACGGGGCTCGCGCAGGCGTACACGCTCGCGGCGCACTACGACAACCCGGGCCTGGTGCTCGACACGCGCGAAGCCTCCACCGTCGACCTCTACGTGGGGGCCGACTTCGAGGACGTCGTGGACCCCGAGCTCGTCGGCCTGTCCAGCGACGTGCCGCTCGAGAGCCGCGCCGGGTGCGTCGCGATCGAGGAGATCACCCCCCAGCCGCTGCCCGTGCCGCCCGCGGAGGGCTGAGCACGTCCCTCGCCCGGCGCCCCGCCGAGCCTGACGACCGCCGAACGGTACCCATGAGCACCCTGCCCCTCCGGCCCGCCCGGACCACCGACCCCGACGAGGTCGACCGCCTCTACGAGATCTGCCTGCGGACCGGCGCGTCCGGCGCGGACGCGACCTCCCTGTACACCGACCCGCGGTTGCTCGGCGAGGTCTACCTCGGGGCGTACCTCGCCCTCGAGCCGTCGCTCGCGTTCGTCGTCGAGGTCGACGGCGTGGCCGCGGGCTACGTGCTGGGCGCGCGCGACACCGCCGCGTTCGAGGCGCGGTCCGAGCGGGAGTGGTGGCCGCCGCTGCGCGAGCGGTACCCGCTGGGCAGCTTCCCGGAGGGCTCCCGCGACGAGGCGCTCGTCCGTCAGATCCACCGCCCGCACCGCACCGACCCCTCGGTGCTCCCCGACTACCCGGCGCACCTCCACGTCGACCTGCTGCCCGTCGCGCAGGGCGGCGGCAACGGCCGCCGGCTGATGGACGCGCTGTTCGACGCCCTGCGCGCCGCCGGGGTCAAGGGCGTCCACCTCGGCGTTGCAGAGGACAACGTCTCCGCGATCGGCTTCTACGAGCACCTCGGCTTCACCCGCCTCGACGTCGACGAGGGCCTGCTCCTGGGCCTCCGCCTCTGACCGTCCCCCTCTGCCGAACCCGGGATCGCTCCTCACCCGCAGCTCGCCCTGGGGAGAGATCCCGGATTGGTGCCGAACCCTGGATTTCTCCCTCCTGCCGCGCGCACCTGAGGAGCGATCAAGGGTTCGGCATTCCTCTCGCGATGCGAGCCCCGCCTCGTCGGAGTTCACAGTCCCTCCGCTAGAGGGTCCCTTCCACAGGGCCGTCCGGCGAGCTCCTCCGACGACGACAGGTGCGCTGGGATGCGACTTATGCCGCCCCGTTCTCCAGTACCGGAAGCCCTCCGCGCAGTCGCCGCCCAGCAGGAGTCGCTCGTCGGCACGAGGCAGTGCCTCGACGCCGGAGTGAGTCCGAACGTCCTGACCCGGCTCGTCCGCTCGGGGCCCTGGTCACGGGTCACCGCCGGCGTGTACGACCTCGACCCGACCCCCTTGCACGCTCGGCCACCCGACCCCCGACGCCGACGTGCCGCCTGGGCGGCGCTGCTCGCCTTCGGCCCGGAGGCGATCGCCGTCGGGCCGTGCGCGCTCGCGCTGCTGGGCGTCGCCGGCCTGCCCGCACGTGTCGTCCCGCAGGCGACCTTGCCCGGGGCTCGCGGGCTCGAGTCGCGCGACGGCATCCGGTTGCGCATGTTCGACGACGGGATGACGGTCGTGCGGGTGGCGGGCCGGTACGTCGCGGCCCCCGAGTGGGCTCTGGCCCAGGCGGTGCCCGAGCTCGACCGGCCCTGGGCCGTGGCGGTCATGGACTCGGCTCTCCACGTCGGGCTGGTGTCGACCGAAGGTCTCGACCGCGCGCACGACCACGCCCGTGGTCGGCGGGGTGTCGCCCGGACGCACTCGTGGTGGGCCCTCGCGGACGGTCGCGCGGAGTCGCCGCTCGAGACGTGGGTGCGGCTCGACTGCGTCGACGGCGGGGTCTCCCCGGACGAGCTCCAGGTCCCGCTGGTCGGGTCGAGCGGCCGGGAACGGCGCGGCGACCTGGGCTGGCGGCTCGACGACGGCCGCTGGGTGGTCGCCGAGGCCGACGGCGCGGAGTTTCACGACACGCCGAGCGCCGCGTTCGCCGACCGGGAACGGCACAACGACCTCGTGACCGCCGACGTCGCCGCGGTGCTTCGGTTCACCTTCGCCGACACGCGCGTGCCGGGCCGCGCCGCGGCCACGGTCCGCCGCGCGCTCCTGTCGACGGGACGCCGTCGTGCAGCGTGACGTCCCGACGCCCGATCCCGGGATCACTCCTCAGCGAAGGCTTCGGCTGGGGAGAGATCCCGGGTTCGGCGTCAGGCGGAGCCCTGGGTCAGCGGGCGTCCTCGACCGCGTCGTGGACGATCGGCTCGTCGCCGCCGGGGGCCGACGCCGGGCTGGCGGGCTCCTGGGTGGTGCCGCGCCACCGCGCGATGGTCCGCATGAGGTGGTAGATCACGAGCGCGGCGGCCGTGCCGAGCGCGATGCCCGCGAACGTCAGGTCGCCGACGGCCCAGGTGAAGTTGGCGATGCCGACGACGAGCGGCACGGCGGCGGTCGTCAGGTTGACCGGGTTGGAGAAGTCGACCTTGTTCTGCACCCAGATGCGCGCGCCGAGGATGCCGATCATGCCGTAGAGCATCGTCGCCGCGCCGCCCAGGACGCCGGCGGGGATGGTCGCGATGAGCGCGCCGAACTTCGGCGAGAGCGAGAGCACCAGCGCGGTCGCCGCCGCGACCCAGTACGCCGCCGTCGAGTACACGCGCGTCGCGGCCATGACGCCGATGTTCTCGGCGTACGTCGTGGTTCCCGACCCGCCGCCGACGCCCGCGAGCGTGGTCGCGAGGCCGTCCGCGAAGAGCGCGCGGCCGGTGAGGTCGTCGAGGTTCTTGCCCGTCATCGCCGCGACCGACTTCACGTGCCCCACGTTCTCCGCGATGAGCACCAGCACGACCGGGACGAACAGGCCGAGCACAGCGACGTCGAACGTGGGCGTGACGAACTCGGGGAACCCGACCCAGGCGGCCTTGCGCACCGCGTCGAACACCACCTCGCCCTGGAGCAGCGCCGCGACGTACCCGACGATGACGCCCACGAGGATCGACAGACGTCCGAGGATGCCCTTGAACAGGACGCTCACCAGGATGATCGACCCGAGCGTGACGAGCGCCGTGACCGGCGCCTTCTTGAAGTTGTCCCACGCGGCCGGGGCGAGGTTGAGGCCGATGAGCGCGACGATCGTGCCCGTGACGATCGGCGGCATGACGATGTCGATCCACCGCGCGCCCGCGACGTGCACGAGCAGGCCGACCGCGGCGAGCACGAGACCGGTGACGAGGATCCCGCCGACGGCCACGGACTGGCCCTGCGACGCCGTCGCGGCGCCGATCGGGGCGATGAACGCGAAGCTCGACCCGAGGTAGCTCGGCAGCCGGTTGCGCGTGATGAGCAGGAACCCGACGGTGCCGATCGCGGAGAAGAACAGCGTCGTCGCGGGCGAGAACCCGGTGAGCAGCGGCACGAGGAACGTCGCGCCGAACATGGCGACGACGTGCTGCATGCCGATCCCGATGGTCCGCGGCCAGGTCAGCCGCTCGTCCGGGTCGACGACGTCCCCCGGCGCGACCGTCTTCCCGTTCCCGTGCAACCGCCACCCGATGGCGCTCATGTCTCTCCCGTCCGTGAAGTTCGTGTGAAGACCCCCGGAGCAGGGTAGTGCCCGCCGAACCCGGGGTTGCTCCTCACGCGAGCGGTCCGGTGAGGAGCGACCCCGGTTCGGCGGTCGGCGGTGCTACGCGGCCGCGTGCACCAGGAGCCACGCGAGGAGGTAGCTGCGGGTGTTGCCGTCGTCGATGCGCTCGGCGGGCAGGCTGCGGGCGAACTTCAGGGCGGCCGCGGCGTCGTCCGGGCCGGCGAGGGCCGCGTACATGAGGAGCTGGTCGCCGAACATCACGTCCCACGACGCCGGGTCCTCGCGCGGGCCCGCGAGCGCCTCGTCGAGGTTGGCCCGGATGCGCTCCGGGTCGCCCGCGAGGTACCCGGCGACGGGCTGCATCGGCAGCACGAGGATGCCGAGCATCGCGCTCGGTTCGGCGCTGAACCACGTGGCCCAGTCGCGCTTGCCGCCCCACACGAGCGACGTCACGGTGTGCCCGAACCCCTCGATCGCCGGGTCTTCGCGGTCGAAGTCCGTCCAGTACGCGCGCGCCGACGCCGCCTCGGCGGACAGCAGCCAGCGCGCCTGCGCCTCGAGCGTCGCGTCCCCCGACGCGCGCGCCCACAGCGCCAGCCCGTTCCACGCCGACACCGCCTCGGACGCGGACTCCTGGTTGTTCCCGTCCGCGAAGGGCGCGTACCCCGACGCCCACGAGTGGCCGGCGTAGGCGTCGAACACCCGCAGCGCCGGGAAGTCCTCGCCGCCCGCACCGGACGCGACGTCCGCCGCGAGCAGGTCGAGCACGGGCGCGAGGTCGGCCGCGAGCGCCGGGTCGTCGGCCGCCACCACGCCCGCGGCGTAGAGGAAGTACCCGTAGTGGAAGTGGTGGTCGTTGAGCTCGTCCGACCCGAACGACGGCGTCCTGCCGACGACGCTGCGCACCTCGGGGTCGTCGACGAAGCAGCGCGCGTCGCGCTCCGCGCAGCCGGAGGGCTCGGCCCACTCACGCAGCGCGGCGGCGAGGTCGTCGCGCAGCGGCACCGCGACGTCGTCGAGCCCGAGCTGCTCGGCGAGCGCGAGCAGGTTCGCGTCGCGCGCGAGGGCCTTGCCCCCGAAGTAGGTGTCCGAGGGTCGGGGCTCGAGCGCAGAGGCGTCGGCGCGCACCTGGTCGGCGAGCTCGGTCTTCTCGTCCTCGCCCAGCGCGGTCACGTCGAGCGTCCCGGCGGGTTCGACGGCGGGGCTCGTCCACGCGAGCGTGCTCGCCGTGCACACGTCGGCCGTCCCGCGCACGGTCGCGTAGGTGCCGAGGCCGCACGTCGCGCCCTCGCTCTCGCGCTGGTGCGGGAGCCGCACGACGACGGTCGCGGCGCCGGAAGCGTCGTCTCCCGTCTCGTACGTGATCGCCGTGGTGACGGCGTCGTCCGCCACGCCGTAGGCGAGCGTCGTGCCCGTCACGGGGTGCGCGGCCGCCTCGGCGAGCGTCGCGACAGCGCCGTCCGGGGCGCCGTCGGGCACGGGGAACCAGGCGACGGAGTCTCCCTCCGCCAGGTCGAGCGACCGGCCGCCTCCCGACAGCACGTCGTCCGCCCCGACGAGCACGTACTCGCGCCCGCCGGCCTCGACGCTCACGAGCCCGCCTGTCTCGGCGAAGGCGACCGTGAGCGCCGCCGTCTGGTCCGTCGCCGCGGTGTACCGCAGCACGGGCGACCCCTCGACGAGGGTCACCGCCCCCAGGACGGAGCCTGCGCCGTCGAGCAGGTCGAGCGTGACGGACGCGGTGTCGTAGGCGGTGACCACGACCGACGACGCCCCGACGTCCACGCCGACCTGCGGCACGAACGGCCCGAGGATCGACTGCTCGGTGACCTGGACGTCGGGCAGGCCGAACGCGAACCCGCCGGCGGTCGCGCCGAACGCGAGCGGCACGGGGAACACCGGCAGGGGCTCGGCGCCGAACACGAGCCCGGAGAACCATCGGTTCGTCGGCGGGACGAGCCCGTCGACGAGCCGCGCGGCGGGCATCGGGGCGAGCGACTCCTGCGGCAGGATCGACGGGTCGACGTCGGGCACGGTTCCGGTCAGGTCCGCGGCGGGATGCCCGACGGCGACACCCGCCCCGGGCGGGCCCGTCGCCCCCGGTGAGGTGTCCGGCTCGAACAGCCCGCACCCCGCGGCAAGAGCTACCGACGCGAGCACCGCCGCGACCACCCGGCCCCGAGATCGGCCCGAGCGTCCCAGATCGACCCTCGGGAGGTCGACCTCGCGACGCTCGGGTCGACCTCGGCGGGGCGTCACAGCCCCACCTTCCGCAGGAACTCGCCGAACGACTCGTCGACCCCGGCGAGCGGGCCGTCGTCGTGCAGCTCGATGCTCGCCGTGACCGGCGTGCCCGACGCGACGAGGCCGTGCTCGGCCCCGCGCACGAGCGCGTCGCTCGTCACCTCGACGGTGGCCTCCGCCTGGTTGGCGGTGTTCTGCACCGCGACCGACGCGACCTCGCCCGCGACCTCCGCCTGGTTCGGCAGGACCACCGTGACCTCCGCGCCCTGGCGGACGCGTGCGAAGTCGCTCGGGTCGAGCGTCAGGCGGGCGTCGACGAACAGCGACCCCTCCCGCTCGAGCGACGCGACGACCTCTCCCGCCTGGACGAACCCGCCCTCGCGGGCCGCGACGTGGGTGACGACGGCGTCGTAGGGGGCGACGAGCGTGATCGTCCCGTCGGGCGCCACCTGGTACGCGGACGTGTCCGCGCTGACGAGCCCGAGCGCGATGTCGTGCTGGAGCGTCAGGCTGCTCACGGTGAACAAGGGGTCGCCCGCGGCGACCTCGTCCCCCTCGGCCACCTCGGCCGCGGTGACGGTCCCCGCGTAGTCGCTGCCGACGTCGAGCACCTCCGCCCGGATGGTGGCCGTCGTGCTCGTCGCCTGCCCGAGGCGCCGGTTCATCACGAGCGTGAGCGCCGCGCACACGAGCACCACCACGAGCAGCCCGCCCACGAGGCGGAACCGGTTCGACCAGGTCATGCGACACCTCCGACAGGTCCGGACGAAACCCCACCACGGTGCGCTCGCCGCCTCCCGGCCCGCGTCCCGACGCCGACCGTCACCTCGACGCCGAGGCGCTCCGACAGCGCCTCGTCGACGACGGCCGCGGCCGCCCCTCTTCGCCGCCGGACCGAGCGCGCCGCGCGCCGGGCAGACCGCGACTCCCGGAGGGCCGTCACGACGAAGGCCCCGAGGATCAGCGTGTTGGTGACGTTCCACGCGAGCGCGAGGCTCGGCATCGGGTCGCCCCACTCCTTCCAGACCCCGACCACCGACGTCACGAGCAGGAACGCGAAGAACAGCACCTGCGGGATCATGTAGTTGAACGGCGACGTGACCTTGCCTCTGCTCCCGGTCACGTGCCACGCCTGCTCCTTGCCGGTCAGCGCGTTCCACAGGGCCTTGGTGTAGATGGGGAACGACACGGACGCGAGCATGAGCACCTCCCACCGGAACGACCCGAGCGTGAAGAACGCGATGGCGATCTGGAGGACGTAGAACCCCGCGTAGTAGAGCAGCCACGTGCCCCACGAGATGGTGAGGTTCATGGGTGTGAGGTCGAGGTAGATCTGGAGCGGCGGCACGAGCAGCAGCACGAGCGGCGCGATGCCCGCGAGGTAGTGCGTCGCGGTGACGGTGTACTGGAGCCGCTGGTCGAGCGTGAGGGTGCGGCGCGGGCTGAGCGGGTTGTGCTGGAGCAGGATCTCGAACCCGCCGGTCGCCCAGCGCAGCTGCTGCTTGGTGTACGCCTCGACGGTCTCGGGGGTGTCGCCGACGGCGAGCGTCGTGGGGATGTAGATCGTGCGCCACCCGCGCTCGTGGAGCATGAGCGACGTCCACACGTCCTCCGACTTGGAGTCGGTGTGCATGCCGCCGATGTCGTCGATCGCGGCACGGCGGAAGATGACGTTGGTGCCGACGCAGAACGCGGCGTTGAACCGGTTCCGGCCGGGCTGCACGAACCGGTAGAAGACGGCCTGCATGTACCCGGCGCCGCGCGAGATGAGGTTGTCGAGGTTCCCGTACGTCTGGGGCGTCTGGACGAACGCGACGTCGTCCTTGACGAAGAACGGCACGGTCTCCACGAGGAGCTCCGGCCTCGCGACGAAGTCGGCGTCGAGGATGACGAAGAAGTCGCCCTTGGCGATGGCGAGCGCGTGGTTGACGTTGCCGGCCTTCGCGCCGTTGCTGGACAGGCGCCGCACGTAGCGTGCGCCGAGCTGGGCGGCGAGGTCGCGCACGTCGTCGGACCGTCCGTCGTCGAGCACCCACGTGCGGTGCGTGCCGCGCAGCGCGACGGCGGCGCGGACCGTGCGCGCGATGGTGTCGAGGTCCTCGCCGTAGGTGGTGATGAGGACGTCGACGGCGACGGGGCGGTCGTGGAGATAGAGGTTCCAGCGCGTCGGGTCGTCCTCGGCGCCGTCCCGGATGATCTCGGGGACGTCGAACAGGCGGTCCTTGGCGTGGTGGAACGAGAACCCGCGCGGGTCGTGCCCGCTCGACAGCACGGTCCACATCGCCAGCAGCGCCTGGGCGACGAGCACCGTCTCGGCCGTGATGACCATGACGTAGGGCAGCGCGTCGCCGCGGTTCGCGGGGTTGAGCAGGAACACCGCGTACGCGACGACGCCGAGCGTCGCGAGCAGCATGATCATGACGAGCGACGGCGAGCGCGCGGCGGAGTTCTCGTCGCGCGGCGGGCCGGTCGGACGGTCGACGTCGGCCCTCGGGCCGAACGGGGCGGGCCGCACGTGCTGCGTGCGGCGCGGGGTGACGACCAGGCGGTCGAACTCGGAGACGGCCATCGCGGGTCCTCGGCTCTCGACAGGTCCCGTGCGGGGACCTCGCGGGTCGGGAATCGGACGCGAGGTCGGCGAGCGGATGCCCGCCGGCTTCCTGAGCCCGGGTGCGGCGACGTCGTCGGCGTCGTGAGTGCGTGCGCGGCGGTGCTGTCGAGCCCCCTGCCGGTGCCCTCGTGCGGAGAGACCCGGAGACGGGTCGAGGTGGCCCGCCGGGAGCGGGCCACCTCGTCGTCTGCGCCGAAGGTAGCGGTACGAGGCGGCCGTGTCACGGGTCGCGCGAGCGGTGACCGCCACGATGTCGGCGCACGACGGCGAATGTGAACGGAACGGTCGGGACCCGGCGCTGCACCGTCCTCGCGGCCCGGATCGTTGGCGCGGCGCCGCTCCCGTCCCCGCCCGACGCCGTCCCGCCCCACGCGGTGAGCGCTCACCCGAGCGGTGGCTCGCACGACCCGGAAACGCGCCGTTCACGGGCGGAAACGGAGAATTCACGGCGCCGACGCGCCGCACGTCCGACGGGTGGACGCCCCGGAGGGCGAGCCGGCCGTCCACAGGGATCGCGCCGTCGCGCACCGAGGGACGGTCACCGCCACCGCACCGGGAGGGTGTAACGCACCGGCGAGCACCGGACATGAGACGGTCGTCCACGTCACCCGGTCGAGAGGACCCCGGATGCCCGCCCCTGACCGCCCGCCCGAGCGGACCCCGTCGGCCCCACCGCCGGACGAGGACCGCGCGGCTCGGTTCACGGCCCTGTTCGAGGCCACGCACCGTCCCCTGCTCGCCTACGCGGTGCGACGCGTGGCCGACCCGTCCGACGCCGCTGACGTCGTCGCCGAGGCGTTCCTCGTCGCCTGGCGACGCCTCGACGACGTCCCCGTCGGGGACGACGCGCGACCGTGGATGTTCGGCGTCGCACGCCGTGTCCTGGCCAACCTCCACCGGGGCGCGCGGCGCCGGCTCGCCCTCGCCGACAGGCTCCGCGCCGAGGTCGCGGAAGCGGTCCCGCCTCCGACCGGCGAGGTGAGCGACGTCGAGCGTGCGCTCGCGCGGCTCGGCCCCGACGACCAGGAGCTGCTGCGCCTGGTCGCGTGGGAGGAGCTCGCGCGCGACGAGATCGCCCTGGTGCTCGGCATCTCGCGGGCCGCGGTCCGGGTGCGCCTGCACCGGGCGCGCCGGCGGCTGGCCGAGCAGCTCGACGGACTCGTGGCGCCCGGCGCACCCGGCGCACCGGCGTCAGCACCGCAGAGGAAACGGGACGACCCGACCGGACACGTGGTCACCGGGTGGGGACGGCCCCGCCCCGGAACCGAGGAGGCACGATGACGGACCCGATGATGCAGCTGCGCAGCGTGGACCCGGCCCGCCGTGCGGGTCTCGGTGCCGTGGACGAGGCGGCGTTCGCCGCCCTGCGGGAGGAGATCCTCATGACCACCACGCTCGACCCCACGAACGCGGCCCCCGCCGCTCCGCCATCGCGTCGGCGACGGCTCGGGCGCCGTGGCGCGGTCGCGCTCGGCCTGGCGACGGTGCTCGCGGGCGGGGGCGTCGCGTACGCAGCGATCCAGGCGTTCCGCGGCTCGTCGGGCGAGGGCGTCACCTGCGTGACCGCCTGGAGCCCCGACGTCGCCGAAGGCCTGGACGTCGACGCGGCCGGGCCCTGGCTCACCGGCGACCCGTACGCGGACTGCACCACGCTCCTCGCGGAGCAGGGCCTGCCGCCGATCGAGGACGCCGTGGCCTTCGCCTGGGACGGCCAGACGTATGTCGCCCCGGCCGACCAGGTGCCCGACGGCGTCGAGCGGCTCGAGGGCCGCTCGGCGGTGGACCTTGCCGTGGTCGAGCTGCAGCAGAGCGTGACCGACCGGGTCGACGGCGGGGCGAGCACGTGCCGCACCGTCGCCGAGGGTGTCGCCTGGGCCGAGGACGAGCTCGACCGGCTCGGCCTGGACGACTGGTCCGTCGGCGAGCACGACGCGCTGCCCGAGGGTGCCGACGGGACGCCGGTGTGCGCGTTCGCGACCGTCGACGTCGGCGGTCGCGCGGTCGTCGTCGGCGCCTCTGGCAGCTCCGACGGGATCCTCGAGGACCCGGTGGTCGCCGCGATCGTGTCCGCGCTGAAGAGCGGGATCACGGACGGGTGCGTCTCTCTCGGCGAGGCCCGGGCGATCGCCGACGAGGCTCTCGCCTCGGTCGACGGCCCGTTCCCGACGACGAGCGTCCCGGACGAGAGCGCCGCGTGCGCGCGCGTGGACCTCTTCGTCGGCGGCAACGTCCAGGTGACCGTCTACGGACCGTCCTCCGTCGGCTGACGGTCGGCTGACGGTCGGCACCGTGCCCACCAGCCCGGCCCGCCCGCGTCGCGACGATCCGCTCGTCGCGACGCGGGTTCGGACGTCGGCCTGAGCCGTCAGGGCAGCTGCGGCACGACCTCGGACGCGATGAGGTCGAGGTGGTCGAGGTCGTGCAGGTCGAGCACCTGGAGGTAGAAGCGCGTCGCGCCCTGCTCGGCCGCGGCGGCGACCTTGTCCGCGACCTCGCTCACCGTGCCCGCCAGGCCGTTGCGGCGCACCTCGTCGGGCTCGCGACCGATCGCGTCGGCCCGACGGCGGAACTCCGCCTCGTCCTTGCCGACCGCGACGACGAACGCGGCCGAGTACACGAGCGAGTCGGGGTCGCGGTCGGCGTCGAGGCACGCGGCGCGCACGTTCTCGAACCGCTCCGGCAGCACGCCCGGGTCGGGGAACGCGGCGTTGAACTCGCTCGCGTACCGGGCCGCGAGCGCCGGCGTGCGCCGGGGGCCGTGGCCGCCGACGATCACGGGGACCCGCTCCTGCGCCGGCTTGGGCAGGGCCGGGGAGTCCGTGAGCGTGTAGTGCTCGCCGCTGAACGAGAACGTCTCGCCGACGGGCGTCTCCCACAGTCCCGTGATCACCGCGAGCTGCTCCTCGAGGATCCCGAACCGCTTCTCCGGGAACGGGATGCCGTACGCCTCGTGCTCGCGCGCGAACCAGCCGGCGCCGAGCCCGAGCTCCACACGACCGCCCGACATCTGGTCGACCTGCGCGACCTGGATCGCCAGCACGCCCGGGTGCCGGAACGTCGCCGACGACACGAGCGTGCCGAGCCGGATGCGGCTCGTCTCCCGGGCCAGGCCCGCGAGCGTCGTCCACGCGTCGGTCGGGCCGGGAGGGCCGTCGCCGTCGCCCATGACGAGGTAGTGGTCGGAGCGGAAGAAGGCGTCGAAACCGAGGTCCTCGGTCGCCTTCGCGACAGCGAGGAGGTCGTCGTAGGACGCGCCCTGCTGGGGCTCGGTGAAGATGCGCAGGTCGATCTGGGTCATGCCGTCACCCTGCCACACGGGCCCGCTTGCCTCCGCCCGCGGAACAACCCGACCCGCGAGATAGAACGTCCGGTCGCGAGGTAGAGGCCCGCGTGTCCTACCTCGCGACCGGACGTCCTACCTCGGCGAACACCTCCGGGGTTAGTGCGGTCAGTCCGCGAGGGGGACGAGGTCGAGCTCCTGGAACTCCGCGACCTCGGGGACCCAGCGGTCGGCGACGAAGCCGCGGTGGTCCGGGTGGGCGTCGTATGCGGCGTACGCGGCGTCGTCGTCGAACACCATGGAGAACTGGAACGTCAACGGGCTCTTGGCGCTCACCTGGCGCGAGACCGTGAAGTCCCGCACCCCCGGGATCGCGGTGAGCGTGCGACGCGCGGTGCCGAGGAACTCGGCCTCCTCGGCGCTGCCGGAGGGGTGGACGAGGCGGAAGGCGACGGTGTGCTGGATCACACCGACACCGTAGACGGGTGCCGTGGCCGCCGCCCGATAGTCTCGCGGCGTGCGGATCCCTTGGCGCGAGGTCTCCAGGCACTTCGACGGGAGCGGCGAAGGGTCCCTGCCGGACGGGGTCGTGCACGGGACGACCGGAGCCGACCACGCTCTCCTCCTCCTGCGGTACCAGGCGCTCGGTTGGAGGGTCGAGCAGGACGGTCGGCGGCTGGAGGCCACGGGTCTCCGTCCGACCGAGGACGGCGAGCTCCCGACGGTCTTCGTCCGCCCCGACGCGACCGTGTCGATGAACCTGTTCCTGTGGCCCGGGGACGAGATCGCCTTCGACGTCGACGCGCGCGAGATCCATGACCAGGCCACGTTCGACACCGTCTGCCGGTTCGTCGTCGAGACGGGCCGCGCGCTCGCCGCGGACGTCGACCTCTGCCCGGAGGGAACTACGTCGCCGTTCCTCCGTTACACCGCGCGGACGGACAGCGTCGCTCTCAGTCCCTAGGCTGGCGACCATGCGCGTGAGCACCGTGATCCTGCCGATCTACCCGTGGCGCGAGGGCCGGGACGTGTGGCGGGCCGCCGACGACCTCGGGTTCCATGCCGCCTACACGTACGACCACCTGTCGTGGCGCACGTTCCGTGACGGGCCGTGGTTCGGCGCCGTCCCGACGCTCGCCGCCGCGGCGGGCGTGACGGAGCGCGTGCGGCTGGGCACGCTCGTGTCGTCGCCGAACTTCCGCGAGCCCGTGACGTTCGCGAAGGACGTCATGACGCTCGACGACCTGTCGGGCGGACGGGTCACCGTCGGCCTCGGGGCGGGGACGACGGGCTTCGACGCGACGGTCCTCGGCGGCGAGGCGTGGTCCGCGCGGGAGCGCGCCGACCGGCTGCGCGACTTCACGGTCCTGCTGGACCGGCTGCTCACCGAGCCCGCGGTGACGCACGACGAGGGCCACTACCGCGCGCACGAGGCGCGGACCATCCCGGGCCCGGTCCAGTCCCCGCGCGTGCCGTTCGCGATCGCCGCGACGGGTCCGCGTGGGCTGCGGCTCGCCGCGCGCTACGGCCAGGCGTGGGTGACGACGGGCGACGGGCGCCTCGGCGACGACGCGACCCCGGCGGAGTCGCGGGCGGCGGTCCGCGACCAGGTCGAGCGGCTCGAGGGGGCGTGCGCCGACGCCGGGCGGGACCCCGGATCGGTCGAGCGGATCCTGCTCACCGGCTTCACGCCCGACCCCGCGCTGGAGTCGGTCGACGCGTTCGTCGAGACGGCGCGCGGCTACGCGGAGGTCGGCGTCACGGAGATCGTCGTCCACTGGCCCATCCCGGGAACGCAGTTCGCCGCCGACCAGCGCGTCTTCGAGCAGATCGCCACGGAGGGTGCCACGCAGGTCGATGGGCTGTAGGGCCTAGAAGAGGACGTCGAACACGAAGCGGACAGGTGCGGTCGCCGTCTCCCAGAGGATGCGCCCGGCGGACCGGTGCTCGAGCCGGGCCTGCCGGGCTGCGAAGACCGCCGCCGCGAGCCCGCCCAGGACAGCAGCGCCCAGAGAGACTCCGACGAGCCACATCGGCAGGTCGACCAGGTAGCCGGCCACCGACAGCGCCGCCGCGACCGCGCCCAGCACGAGGCTGACGACGAGGCCCCAGGTCGCCACGGGGTCGTATCCACGGCTGTGCCGCGCCTCCCGACCGTCCTCCACCCGCACAGTGTGCCAGCGGCTCGACGTATCGGTCGCGGAACCTCCGATCGTGCAGAGGGAACCTGCGAGCGCCCCGCTGCGTGTAAGAGGTGAGGGTCCCGTGACACATGTTCCGTACGAAGGGGCTCACGGGACGCGACGCGAGGAGGCGACGTGCGCAAGGCAGCGGCGGGATGGTACGCGGACGCGCCGGGATCGGACAGCGAGCGCTGGTACGACGGCGCGGAGTGGACCGACCGCACCCGCGCGCGCCGCGCGTCGCAGGACACCGGGCCGTGGCGCCGGGTCCTCGTCGTCGGGGCCGTCGTCGTGCTCGTCGTCGCGGCGCCGCTCCTTCTCGCCGTGCTCGGCTGACGCCCCGCCCGCGACCGACCCGTCAGCCGAGCGGCCCCAGCACCCGGTACGTCACGTGCGTGACGAGCGACGCCGCGCGCACGGCGACCGTCTCGAACGCGAGGGGCGGGACGCCGTCGAGCACGCGGTCCCCGTGACCGAGGGCCTGCGGCACGACGTGCAGCCGGAGCTCGTCGAGCAGACCCGCCGCGAGCGCCTGGTTGATGGTCGCGGCGCCGCCCGCGATGGAGACGTCCCGGTCGCCTGCCGCCTCCCGCGCCTGCGCGACGGCGGACTCGATGCCGTCGGTGACGAAGAAGAACGTCGTCCCGCCCTCCATGACGAGGGGCTCGCGCGGGTGGTGCGTGAGGACGAACACCGGCCCGTGGTACGGCGGCTCGGGTCCCCACCAGCCGCGCCAGCCGAGGTCCCACTCCCCTCGCCCGGGCGTGAACATGTTCCTCCCCATGACGAACGCCCCCGCGGCGACGATCGCCTCCATCTCGGCGGCGTTCTCGTCGGCCGTCTCGGTCATCCACCGGTGCAGGTCCACGCCCTCGCCGAACGGGTGCTCCAGCGTCTGGTCGGGCCGGGACGAGAACCCGTCCACCGACACCGCCACGTCGCACGTCACGTTCCCCATGCCACCCTCACCCTCCGCGGCCGGCGCGAGCCGCGACCGCCGTCGTCACTCCTGTCGCCACCTCCGACCGGACGCGGGTCCCGAACTCATCGCGCCCACTACCTCGACGTGGCGGCCTCCTCGGTCGCGATGCGCAGGGCGGCGACGAGCTCGCGGTAGAGATCGTCGGTCGCGAGGAGCTCGGCGTGCGTGCCGCGGGCGCGGACGCGGCCGTCCTCCATGACGAGGATGAGGTCGGCGTCGATCACGGTGGACAGCCGGTGCGCGATGGTCACGACCGCGCGGTCGCGCGCGAGGTCCTCGATGACGGCGTGCACGGCTGCCTCGGTGAGCCCGTCGACCTGGGCCGTCGCCTCGTCGAGGAGCAGGACGTCGGGCGCGTGCAGGACGGCACGCGCAAGAGCGACGCGCTGCCTCTCGCCGCCCGAGACGGTGGTACCGACGAGCGACGTGTCGAGCCCGTCGGCGAGCGAGCGCACCTTGGCCTCGAGCCGGACCTTCGCGAGCGCCGCCCACATGGCCTCGTCGGTCGCACCCGGGTCGGAGAGGTGCAGGTTCTCGCGGATCGTCCCCGGGACGACGGGCGTCTCCTGCTCGACGTAGGCGAACCGGCGCCGGACGTCGTCGAACGTGAGGTCGTCGTACGGCACGCCGTCGAGCAGGATCTGCCCCGACTCCGGCAGGAGGAACCGCAGGAGCAGCGAGAACGTCGTGGTCTTGCCCGCTCCGGACGGCCCGACGATCGCGACCTGCCCGCGGTGGGGCACGTCGAGGTCGAGGTCGCGGACCACGGGCTCGCCGCCCGGCAGGTAGCGCGCCGTGACGCCGCGCAGGGAGAGTCGCGGCGTCCCGGCCGCGGTCCCGTCGGTGCCCGACGCCGCACCCGCCTCCGCCGGCCGGCCCGTCTCCGACCGGGCCGGGTCGAGCGTCGCCGAGCCTGCCCGGACCGGCTGTGCCGCGTCGTCGTCCTCCTCCGGCTCGATCGCCTGGACCTCGCTGATCCGGCCCGCGGCGGCGATGCCGGCCTGGAGCTGGGTGACGTTCATGGTCAGCCCGGTGACGGGCTCGACGATCTGGAACGCGTAGAGGAGGAACGCGACGAGGCTCGACACGGCGAGCAGCCCTTCGTCGACGCGCCACGCGCCGAGCGCGAGGATGACGATGATCGCGAGCTGGATCCCGCCGCCCGCGATGGTCCACGCGACGGCCTCGGTGCGCACGGCCCGGACGCTGTGCCGCGCGGAGGCCTGCGCGTCGTCGAGCACGCGCTCGATCTGGCGGCCCTCGGCGCGGCTGGCCTTGATGGTGCGGATCGCGCGGAGGCCGCCCTCGAGCGTCCCGCCAAGACTGCCGAGCGACTCCTGCGCCTTCTCCTGCGCCTTGGCGATCCGCGGCATGAGCCCGCCGACGAGCACCGCGATGACGACGATCGCGCCGAGCGTCGTGCCGAGCAGCACGATGTCGAGCACGCCCATGAGGATGATCGTCCCGACGAGCGACACCGCGAAGTTGACGAGGTTGACGATGCTCGACGACGCCGCCTCGCGCAGCAGCACGGTGTCGGAGGTGACGCGCGTGACGAGCTCGCCCGTCGGGCGGCCGGTGAGCGCGCCGATCCGGGCGCGGAAGTAGCGGCGGACCATCGACGACCGCGCGTCGAGCACGACGCGCTCGGCGAGCGTGCCGAGCAGGATCCACTGCCACAGCCCGAGCACGAGGCCCACGACGAGCAGCCCGACGAGCGTGAGGACGGCCGGGGTCAGCGACTCCCCCGTCCCGAGGGTGTCGAGGACCCACTTGGTGACCATCGGGGTCGCGAGCGCCGCGGCCGTGGTGCCCAGCCCCAGGACGAGCCCGAGCAGGAGCGTGCGGCGGTGCGGTCGGACGAACTCCCAGAGCACCTTGAGCCGCGGGAGGAACGGGCCCTTCGGAGCGTCTGCCGTGGCGGGCGGCGTGGTCGGCGGGTCGGACGCGTCGGTCGTGGACATGGCGTCAACCATGGTTGACATCCTCTCTCGTGTCAACTGTGGTTGACGCGCGGGTGGATTTCCGAGAACGGAGCAGGTTTGGCCACTAGTGGAACATGACTGTTCCACTAGTGGCAAGAGGTGTACCACGGCGAGGAGGGCTATCGTGGGCGCGTGACGGCACGAACCAGCGCGCGAGACGCCACCACGGCGCCGCCTCCCAGCGAGCCGGGCGACGGGTCGCCGCCGGAGAGCGGCGCCCGCGCCCGTACCCGGCGTGCGATCCTCGACGCCGCGGTCACCGTGCTCAGCACCGACAAGTCCGCGTCGCTCGGCGACGTCGCCCAGGCCGCGCAGGTCGGGCGCACGACGCTCCACCGCTACTTCCCCGAGCGCGCCGACCTCGTCGAAGCGATCGGCGCCGAGGCGGTCGAGCGCACGCGTGCCGCGATCGCCGCGGCGCGCCTCGACGACGGCAGCCCCGCGGCGGCGCTGCGCCGCCTGGCGTTCGAGTACTTCGACCTCGGCCCCTGGTACATGGTGCTGTTCAACGAGCTGGCGGGCGGCGAGCCCGAGTTCTGGGCGGAGTCCGACGCCGCGGAGGAGCCGGTGCGCGAGCTCCTGCGCCGCGGCCAGGCGGACGGCGTGTTCGACGACCAGCTCAGCGTCTCGTGGCTCGTCCGCACCCTGTGGTGGATGCTCTTCAACGCGTGGGCGATGCACGACGAGGGCGAGGTGTCGCGCGCCGACGCGCTGCGCATGGCCGTGCGCAGCATCGAGGGCGTCGCGCTCGCCCGCGAGGGCCGCCCGTGAGCACCGCCCCGGGCCCGGCCCCGCGGCCCGGCGTCGGCGAACGGCTGCGGCGCTGGTGGCAGCGGGCCGACGAGGTGCGCACGGGCGTGCGCTGGGCGAGCGTCGCGACCGTCTTCGGCGGGATCGCCGTCGCGCTCGTCTGCCTCGTCCTCGTGCTCCGTGGGCGCGTCTGGGCCTGGTTCCCGCTCCTCGTCGCCGCGGCCGTCGCGCTCCGCGAGGTCCGCTACCTCCAGCGCGCCGCACGCGGCGGCCGACCCCGCTACCAGGAGAACGCGCCCCGCTGACTCCCGGGGCGCCGTCGCCCGCACGGGCCACGGGGTGGCGCTGCTCGTCATCCGGAGGTCGCACCCCGGTGGACCGCAGGATCCACCGGACGGCCGACGCGCCCGAGGCGGCTCGGCGGGAAGACTGGCGGCACGGCGTCGGGCAGCGGCGCCGGAGACCTCCGGAGGCGCACCGTGACGACCCCCACCCCCGCCCGGGACGCGGCGTTCCCCGAGAAGCTCCCCGAGGCCCTCCCCGACCGGTCCTCCGAGCAGCCGTCGGCCCGCGCGGCCGCGCGCGGCCTGCGCTTCACCGCGCGCCGTGGCCGGGGTGCCCGACGACGCGCGGTCCGCCCCGCGCCGCGCCCCGCCGTCCCGCCCGTCGAGCGGGCGAACGGCTGGCTCGTCGCGGTGGCCGTCGTGGCCGGCGCGGTGCTGTTCTCGGTGCTCGCGATGAACGCGTTCCTCGGCGGCTGAGGATCCCCGCTCAGCCCTGACCGGCCGCCGCGGGCGAACCCTCGCCCGCGGCCCCGGCGTCGGCGGCCGCCACGCGACGGGTCGGCGCGAGCCCCCGCGCGACGCCCGCGCGCTCGAGGCGGCGGGCGAGCAGCAGCCCCGCCCACGTCCCCACGAGCGAGCTCGCCATCATGAGGGCCACGATGAGCACCTGCACGACCGACGCCATGGACGCGGCGTCGAAGGCGACGAACGCCGACCACGTGTACAGCGCGGAGAAGACGAACGTCGCGACGTAGAACAGCCACGGCGCCCACACGCGGTAGAGCGTGACGAGGAACGCGACCTCCAGCGCAGCACCCACCATGAGGCACGTGAGGATCGACGACGCCCCGAGCGGCGACGCGGAGCTGATGACGCCCGCGACGAGCATCGTGAGCACCGCGGCGCCGGGGCGGCGCACGAGGGCGAGCGCGAGCACGGGCCCGACGATCCACAGGCCGAGCATGGCGGAGTAGAGGACGGGGACGGTCGAGGCCAGCGCCGCGGCGACGAAGTTCGCGGGGACGAGCAGCACGCCCGTCGCCGCGCCGATGGCCGCGCACGTCATGAGGTAGCGCGTCGTGAGGGACTGACGGCGGGTGGTGCTGGGCATCGTGGGCTCCGGGGCGTCGAGGGTCTGGGCGGGGTGGATGGAAGCGGTCGAGCCAGGGCGCGAGGGGTCGGGCGGCAAGCCGCGGTCAGCCGGTCAGCGCGGGCACCACGACGAGCGCGATGCCCGCCGCGACGCCCCACGTCGCGAGGAGGAAGACGACGTCGCGCACGCGGAACGGCACGAGAACCCGCTCGGTGCGGGTCGCGTGCGCGCCGAACCCGCGCGCCTCCATCGCGAGCGAGACGCGCTCGCCGTGGCGGATGCCGCCCGCGAGGAGCGGGACGGCGTAGCCGAGATGGCGCCGTCCCGCCGCGACGGGCCCGCGCCCATGGTCGACGCCGCGCACGCGGTGCGCCGCGCGGATCACCTCGAGCTCGTGCCCGAACCGCGGGACGAACCGCAGCGCGGCGAGCGCCGCGTATCCCACGCGGTACGGCACGCGGAGCTGCTGGACCACGGCGCGGACGACGTCCTGCCCGGTCGTCGACAGCCCGCCGACGAGCACGAGCAGCAGGAGCGCGCACGTGCGCAGGCTCGTCGCGAGGCCGGTCTCCAGGGCCCCGGACCACAGGTGGAACGGGCCGACGGTCGCGAGCAGGGTCGTGCCGTCGACGTCGCGCGGGTCGGTGAGCACGCCGAACGACACCGTCATGACGGCGACGAGCGCGGGCAGGGCGAGCAGCAGGACCGCGACGACGCGCCGCGGCGGCCGGACCATGACGAGGATGACGAGCAGCGCCGCGAGCCCGACGAGCGCGGGCGTCAGCAGGTCACGGGTCGTGAACACCCAGACGACCACGGGCAGCGGGCCGAACGCCGTGACGAGCGGGTCGTAGGTGCGCAGGTCCCACGCCGGACCGGCGAACCGGCCGAGGCGCGCGTCGTCCGGTGTCGCGCGCGCTGGGCGGGACCGGGCGTCGAGCGTGCCCGCGCTCATGCCCCGACCCCCGCGGGGACGGGCGCGACCGGCAGGTCCGCGAGGCGCGCGACGCGCCGCCACGCGGGGTCGGCCAGGTGCCGGGTCGCGCGCGCGAGCGGTGGCGTGCGCAGGCCGGCGAGGCGCAGCACGTCCTCGTCCGCGAGGACGTCGCCCGGCGCGCCGTCGGCGACGACGCTCCCGTTCGCGAGCGCCACGACGCGCGTCGCGTGCTCCGCGACGAGCTGCATGTCGTGGCTCACGACGACGACCGCCGTCCCGTCGCGGTGCAGGTCGGTGAGCAGGTCGAGCAGCTCGGCGGCGCGCTCGCGGTCCTGCCCGTACGTCGGCTCGTCGAGCACGAGGACCTCGGGGCGGCACACGATCGCGGTCCCCACCGAGAGCCGCCGCTTCTGCCCGCCGGACAGGAGGAACGGGTGCCGGGCGCGCAGGTCGGCGAGACCGAACCGGCGCAGCACGTCCTCGACGCGCGCCGCGACCTCGTCCTCGGGCACGCCGCGCACGCGCAGTCCGAGCGCGAGCTCGTCGTCGACGCGGGACGTGACGAGCTGGTGCTCGGGGTTCTGGAAGACGAACCCGACGTGCCGGGAGAGCTCGCGCGGGTCGGCACGCGTCGGGTCGAGGCCCGCGACGGTCACACGGCCGTCGAACGTCCCGCGGCGCGGCCGCAGCACGCCCGCGGCGAGCTGCGCGAGCGTCGTCTTGCCCGCGCCGTTGGCGCCGACGACGGCGACGAGCTCGCCGGGCGCGACCGCGAGCGACACGTCGCGCAGCACGGACGTCGCTCCGCGCCCGCGGCGGTCGCCGCGCCGCAGCGTCACGCGGTCGACGACGAGCACCGGCTCGGGCGCAGCCGGTCCGGGTTCGCGACGGTGCGGGGACGCGTCGGGCAGGTGCGTCACGGTCGCCAGGGCCGTCCCGAGCTCGTCGGGAGTGAGCGGCACGGGGTCGAGGTGCACGCCCGCGGCGCGCAGAGCCAGCGCGGCGAGCGTCGCGGTGGGGAGCCAGACGCCCAGAGCCGCGAGCTCCTCGGCCCGCTCGCCCAGCACGTCGCGCACGGCGCCGTCGTGCGCGAGCCTCCCGGCGCCGTCGAGCACGACGACCCGGTCGACGAGCGACACCGCGGCGTCGAGGTCGTGCTCGACGAGGAGCACCGCGCGGTCGCCGCGCGCCACGACGTCGCGCAGCACCGCGTAGACCTCCTCGGTGCCCTGCGGGTCGAGGTTGGCCGTCGGCTCGTCGAGGACGAGGAGCGGGGACCCGAGGGCGAGCGCGCACGCGATCGCGAGCCGCTGGCGGCCGCCGCCCGAGAGCACGGCGGGGTCGTCGTCGCGACGCTCCCAGAGCCCGACCCGCCGCAGCGCGTCCTCGGCGCGGGCGAGCACGTCGTCCACCGGCAGGCGCAGGTTCTCGGGGCCGAAGCACACCTCGTCGAGCAGCGTGCCCGTGACGACCTGGGCGTCGGGGTCCTGGAAGACCATCGCGACGTCGCGCGAGAGCTCGGGCGGCGTCGCCTCGGCCGTGGACCGGCCGCGCACGCGGACCGCTCCCTCCAGGTCCGCCCCGACGACGTGCGGGACGAGCCCGTTCGTCGCGAGCGCGAGCGTCGACTTGCCGCAGCCCGACGGACCGAGCAGGAGCACCGCCTCGCCGGGACGCACGTCGAACGTGACGCCGTCCGGCGTCGGTCGCCCGGACGCGCGCGGCCCGGGGTCTGCACCGGGCCCTGCGGAGTCGTGCTCGTGGTACCGGACGCTCACACCACGCACCGCGAGCAGCGGCTCCGTGGTGCCGTTCGACGACTCGTCCGCGATCACGCGGCTCAGGATAGGCGAACCTAAGCCGCGTGACGAGACCCCGCCCGCAACGGCGGACGACGTGCGCGGTCAGAGCCGGGGGTCGACCGGCTCCGACTCCAGCGCGAGCACCGCGAAGACCGGCTCGTGGACGCGCCATGTCGGCTCGCCGCACGCGACCCGGTCGAGCGCCTCGAGGCCGAGCGCGTACTCCCGCAGCGCGAGCGAGCGCTTGCGTCCGAGCGACCGCTCGCGCAGCCGTTCGAGGTGGCGCTCCTCGGTGTACTCGGGGCCGTAGATGATGCGCAGGTACTCCCGGCCGCGGACCTTGAGGCCCGGCTGGACGAGCCCGCCACCTTTCCCGGCCGCGCCGCGGCGACGCACGAGGTTGGCCAGCGGCTTGACCACCATGCCCTCTCCCCCGTCCGCCGTGAGCTCCTCCCACCACGCCGCCCCCTCGGCGCGCGACGCGTCGTCCGCGAGGTCGACGACGACGCGCCGCGTCGTGCGGAACAGGGCCGGGTCGGCGGCGACGAGGCCGTCCGCGACGTCGAGGTGCCACAGGTGGTCGCGCTCGGCGTACGTCGTCCCGGTCGCCTCCGCGGACCCCGGTCGCGCGGACGTCCCGCTCGCGAGCACCTGGAACGGCGCGACCTGCACGCCGCGCAGCGGGTCGGCCCCGCCCTGGACGTCCTCGCCGTCCACGGTGACCCCCGTGTCCCACCGGTAGCGCCGGTAGGACTCGACGAACAGCTCGGCGTCGGTCGCGCGCCGCGCGGTCCGACGGCGGAGCTCGCCCACGTCCACGCCGCGCGCCTCCGCGGCGGCCAGGGCCGCGATCGCGGACGGCATGACGGCCCGCGCGGCCGCCCCGACGCTCGCGTACTGGTCGCGCAGGAGCTGGTCGGCCTTGAGCGACCACGGGAGCACCTCGGCGTCGAGCAGCACCCAGTCGGCGCCGAGCGCGTCCCACGTCCCGGCCTCCTCGAGGGCCGCGGCGACCCGTCCGAGCAGCAGCGCCGTCGTCGGCTCGTCGAGGAACGACCGCCCCGTGCGCGTGTGCACGGCGCCGGGCGCCTCGATGCCGAACCGCTCGGCGACGACGCGCGAGCCGTCCGGCCCCGCGTCGCGCGCGACGAGCAGGACCGCACGCGAGCCCATGTGCTTCTCCTCGCACACGACCCGGTCGACGCCGTCGCGCGCGTACGCGGCGAACGCGCCGTCGGGGTGCTCGAGCAGGCCGGGCAGCGTCGAGGTCGCGACCGGGCTCATGGTCGGCGGCAGGTACAGCAGCAGGCGCGGGTCGACGGCGAACCGGCTCATGACCTCGAGAGCGCCCGCCGCCTGCTCCTCGCCGACGGTCACGCGCCCGTGCGTCGAGGTCTCGACGACGCGGCGCCCGAGCACGTCGGCCACGGAGAGCAGGTCGGGCTCGCGCTCGGGTGCGCCCGGGCCGTCCGAGCCGTCCGGCAGGAACGGGCGCGCGGGCGCGTAGTACTCGCGGGCGGCCGGCACCTGCACGACCTCCTTCTCCGGGTAGCGCAGCGCGGAGAGCTTCCCGCCGAACACGCAGCCCGTGTCGAGGCACATCGTGTTGTTGACCCACTCGGCCTCGGGCGTCGGCGTGTGCCCGTACAGGACCGTGGCGCGGCCGCGGTAGTCGTCCGCCCACGGGTAGCGCACCGGCAGCCCGAACTCGTCGGTCTCGCCCGTGGTGTCGCCGTAGAGCGCGAAGCTGCGCACCCGGCCCGACGCCCGGCCCTGGTAGGACTCCTTGAGCCCGGCGTGCGCGACGACGAGGCGGCCGTCGTCGAGCACGAGGTGGGACACGAGGTCGCGGCAGAACTCCGCGACCTCGCGCCGGAACTCCTCGGGCTCCTCGGCGAGCTGGGCGAGCGTCGTCTCGAGGCCGTGGGAGACCTTGACGTCGCGCCCGCCGAGCGCGCGCACGAGCTTGTGCTCGTGGTTGCCCGGCACCGCGAGCGCGTGCCCCGCGCGGACCATGCCCATCGCGAGCCGCAGCACGCCCGGCGAGTCGGGGCCGCGGTCCACGAGGTCGCCGAGGAAGATCGCGCGACGGCCCTCGGGGTGGGCGGCGTCGACGGGCCGGCCTGCGTCGTCGCGCACGACGGCGTACCCGAGCTCGCCGAGGAGCGCCACGAGCTCGTCGAGGCAGCCGTGCACGTCGCCGATCGCGTCGAACGGGCCGTGCTCGTCGCGGCGGTCGGTGAGCAGCGGCGTGCGCACGATGCGCGCCGCCGCGACCTCGTCCTCCCCGCGCAGGACGTGCACGGTGCGGAAACCCTCGCGCGACAGGCTCTTGAGCGACGACCGCAGCGCCGCCCGCTGACGCGTCACGACGTGCGCGCCGAACCCGCGGTCCGCGCGCGCCGCGTTGCGCTCGACCGCGACCTTCTCGGGCACGTCGAGGACGATCGCCACGGGCAGCACGTCGTGGGCGCGCGCGAGGGCGACGAGGGACTTGCGGGCCTCGCGCTGCACGTTCGTCGCGTCGACGACGGTGAGCAGGTTCGCCTCGAGGCGCTTGGACACGATGGTCTCCAGCACCTCGAACGCGGCCTGGGTGGCCGCCTGGTCGTTCTCGTCGTTCGACACGAGCCCGCGGCACACGTCCGACGACACCGTCTCGTACGGGCCGAAGTGCTCGCGCGCGAACGTCGACTTCCCGGATCCGGAGACCCCGACGAGCACCACGAGGCTCGACGCGGGGACGCGCAGGTCGCGCGTCGCCGTCGCACGCTCGGTGGCCTGCTCGGTCACGTGCTCGCTCATCGCGCTTCCCCTCCGCCGTGCGTGCCGGGACCTGCCGCGGCAGTCCCACCGGGCGGGGTGGTCCCGTCCAGCGTGAGGACCACCATCTGGGTGGGCGCCCCGACGTCCGGCGCGAGCGGACCGACGTCGCGGTGCTCGACCGCGTACCCGTACCGGCGCGCGGCGGCGTCCGCCCACGCGCGCAGCTCGGCGCGCGTCCACTCGAACCGGTGGTCGGGGTGCCGCACCCGGCTCCCGCCCGGCCCGTCCAGGAGGTTCGGGTAGTGCACGTTGTACTCCGCGTTGGGCGTCGTGACGACGACGACGCGTGGTCGCGCGTGCCCCAGCACCGCCTGCGCCAGGGCGTCGAGGCGCGACGGGTCGACGTGCTCGACGACCTCCATGAGCACCGCGGCGTCGAACCCCGTGACCCGGTCGTCGGTGTACGTGAGGGACGACTGGAGCAAGCACACGCGCTCGCGCTCGGCGTCGCTCGCGTCGTGCAGGCGCAGACGTGCGGCCGCGCGCTCGAGCTCGCGCGCCGAGACGTCGGTGCCGAGGACGCGCGTGAACGACCGGTCGGCGGCGAGGCGGCGCAGGAGCGCGCCCTCCCCGCAGCCGAGGTCGACGACCGTCCGCGCGCCGACCTCGTGCAGCACCCCGAGCACCGCGTCCGCGCGCTGCCGGGCGAGCGGCGGCTCCGGCGCGTCCGCCTCGGGCGACGCCGCGCCGTCGGGCGAGACCCCGCCGTCGGGCACGACGTGCTCCTCCGCGGGCGCGGCGCCGTCGAGCGCGGCGAGGCGCGCCGTCGCGTCCTCGACGTAGCGGCGCTGGTGCGCGAGGTAGCGGCGCAGGATCTGCGCGCGCTCGGGGTGGTCGGCGAGCCAGCCCCCGCCCGCGCGCACGAGCTTGTCCACCTCGTCCGTCGAGACCCAGTAGTGCTTCGCGTCGTCGAGCACGGGCAGCAGCACGTAGAGCTGGGCGAGCGCGTCGGCGAGCCGGCGCGAGCCGCGCAGGCGCAGGTCGACGTACCGCGAGGCGCCCCACGCGGGGACGGTCGGGTCGAGCGGCTCCGCGGCCGCCGTCACGTGCCAGCCCAGCGGCTCGAAGAGCCGGCGCGCCAGGTCGACGCCTCCCCGGCAGGGCAGCGACGGGACGTGCACGTCGAGCGGGAGCGCGACGTCGGGGAGGTCCGGCCGGGCGTCGCACCGGCCCGCCATCGCCGTCGCGAACACCTTGCCCAGCGCGACGGCGACCATCGACGACGCCGCGTACGGGCGGTCGTTGACGTACTGCGCGAGCGCGAAGGCGTCCCCTCCGCCGAAGCGCTTGTTCCGCACGATCCCCACCGGGTCGACCTCGAGCAGCAGCGCGACCTCGCACCGCTCCGCCGTCGCCTCGGGGTAGAACACGTGCGCGCGGCCCACGGGCAGGTCGAACACCTGGGCGCGGTCCGGGTGCTTGTGCAGGAGGAACCCGAGGTCGGTGGCGTCGTCGAGCGTCCCTGGGGACGCCGTCGCGGCGAGGGTCACGAGCATGGCCGCCATGGTGCCATCCGGCGCCGGGCGGGGCACCGGGATTGTGGACGGACGAGCGACTGTGGACGGCCCACGTTTCAGCCGCTCCACCCATCGACGCGGACGCTCCGGAGGTCTACCGTCGAACCACGGGCGCCGCTGCCCACGGCACGCGCCCGGCCAACGTCCAGCCGGAGGCCGCGCATGGTCGCCACAGCCGAGAACGGTCCCTCAGGCCCGGGGGACGACCGCGCGGGGAACGACCCGGCGCCGTCGGGCACGACGTCGGACGCCGACGCGTTCGCCGAGCGCCTGTTCGCCGCGACGCTCGGCGCGATCGACGTCCTCGCGGTCCACGTCGGCGACCGGCTCGGGTGGTACCGCGCGCTCGTCGACGCCGGGCCTCTCACCTCGACCGGGCTCGCCGAGCGCACCGGCACCCACGAGCGCTACGCGCGCGAGTGGCTGGAGCAGCAGGCGGCCAGCGGGATCCTCGCCGCCGAGGACCCGGGCGCCGGTCCTGCGCTCGCCGCCGACCCGGGCGCGGCAGCCCGGGAGCGCCTCTACGCCCTGCCTGCCGCGCACGCGGAGGTGCTCACCGACACGGCCTCGCTCGCGTACGTGGCCCCGCTCGCACGCTTCGTCGGCGCGATCGGCCCGCAGCTCCCGCACCTGCTCGACGCGTACCGCACGGGCGGCGGCGTGTCGTGGGACCAGCTCGGCGACGACGCGCGCGAGGCCCAGGCGGAGGTCAACCGGCCGTGGTTCGAGCGCCGGCTCGCGCCGACTCTCGCGCAGGTCCCCGCGGTCCACGACGTGCTGAGCCGGCCGGGGGCCCGGGTGGTCGACGTCGGGTGCGGGTTCGGGTGGTCGACGCTCGCCCTCGCACGCGCCTACCCGGACGCGGTGCTCCACGGCGTCGACGTGGACGGGCCGTCGGTCGCGGCGGCCCGCGCCGCGGCCGAGGAGGCAGGGCTCGCGGACCGCGTGACGTTCCATCTCGCGGACGCGGCCGAACTCGGCCTCGTCGAGCCCGCCGGGCTGCCGTTCGACGCGGCCTTCGCGTTCGAGTGCGTGCACGACATGCCGCGACCTGCGGCGGTGCTCGACGCCGTGCGCCGCGCGGTCCGGCCCGACGGCGTCGTCGTGGTCATGGACGAGGCCGTCGGCGAGGAGTTCACCGCGCCTGCCGACGACGTCGACCGGGTCATGTACGGGTACAGCCTCTTCGTGTGCCTGCCCGACGGGCTGTCGTCGCCGCCGTCCGTCGGGACCGGGACCGTCATGCGCCCCGCGACGCTGCGCCGCTACGCGCGCGAGGCCGGGTTCGCGGACGTCGAGGTGCTGCCCGTGGACGACTTCTCGTTCTTCCGGTTCTACCGGCTCGTGCCCTGAGCGTCGGTCGGGTCGTCCCACACGACCACGTCGCCCGCGCGGATCGTGCCCGAGGACAGCAGGCGGCAGACCACCCCGCCCCGGGCGTGCATCGCGCGCATCGCCCCGGGCGCGATCCAGTCGTCGAGCAGCCGGCACGGCGCGGCGATCCGGAGCACCTGGAGCTCGACGTCCCCGATCCGCAGGAACGTGCCCGGCTTCGTCGGCAGGTCGCCGTGGGTGAGCGTGACGTTGCGACGCGTGAGTCCGGGGTCGATCTCCTGCCCGAGGTCCGCGGACGCGTCCGCGAGGTCGGTCAGCGTCTGGATCGTCACGTGCCGGTGCTTGGAGCCGTGGTACCGGTCGCCGACGAGGCCCTTGCCCTCCTCGGCCTCCACCTGCTCGACGACGCGGGTCGGCAGCCGCCGGGCCTTGGCGACGTGGATCGTGTGCACGCGGGGCTGGTCGGGCATGCTCCCAGCCTCGCACCTGGCCGGGCCGCACGACCACCACCCGGACCGGGCGAGCGGCGGGTACCGGTGTACCGTCCGGTGCATGACCGACGTCCGCAGCCGCACCCATGCCCAGGCCGTCGACGCAGCGATCGAGCTCTTCACCCGCAAGGGCTACGAGCAGACGACCGTCGAGGAGATCGCCGACGCCGCCCAGGTCAGCCGCGCCACCTTCTTCCGTCGCTACGGGTCCAAGGAGGACGTGGTCTTCGCAGACCACGAGCTCCTGCTCGACGAGGTCGTCGTCATGCTCGCCGCGACGCGACCCGTGCCCGACGCCGAGGGTCGGCTCACGCCGGACCCCGCCGTCGACCCGTACGTCGAGGTCTGCCGCGCGGCGCGGCTCGTGTTCGACCACCACGTGGGGCAGCGCGAGACGTCCCTGGCCCGCTGGCAGCTCCTCCAGCAGGTGCCGGCGCTGCGCGACCGCGAGCTCGTCACGACCCACCGCTACGAACGCGCCTTCACCGCGTACCTGCGCGACGCGCTCCCGCCGGACGAGCGCCGCTCCACCGCGTCCATCGCGTTCGCCGCGTCGGTCGTCGCCGTGCACAACGCGCTCCTGCGCCGGTGGCTGCGCTCCCCCGACCAGGACCTGCGTCCCCAGCTCGAGGAGGCGTTCGCGGACCTGCGCCGCGCCGCCGTCGGCCGGTACGCCGCACCCGACGCCGCCACCGCCCAGCGCCGCGACCCCGGGGACGGCCTGCCCGGCCGCCGCGTCGTCGTCACCGTGGTCGACGCGGGGGCGGACGCGCAGGGCGTCGCGGACGACGTCGCACGAGCGGTCCGCGACGCGCTCGCCTGAGCCCGTACGCCACCCGTCCCAGCCCGTGGGACGGCCGCGCGACCTCGTCGCGCGCGGGGAATGCCCGAGTAGCATCGGCGGTTGCAGAACGCAGTACGCACGAACGTGCTCCGGGGTCGGTGCAATTCCGAGCCGGCGGTGACAGTCCGCGACCCGCGCCCACGCGCGGTTGACCTGGTGGAACTCCAGGACCGACGGTGACAGTCCGGATGGGAGGAAGCACGTGCGGCGCGGCCGTCCTCGGCCGGGCTCTGACGAGCCCGCGCGACGAGGCACGGCCCCGCCGTGGTGAGCGACGCCGTCGGGCCCTCGTGGCCCGGCCCCGCCGCCCGCCCTCACCCCGGAGCCGACGTGCCCGGGAGGACGAGGACATCCGATGGACCTGATCCACGCGCTGTTCGACGCGCAGCTGACGATCGGCGACCAGCACCTGCTGTGGCGCGAGATCGTGGGCAACGGGTTCGGCCTGGCGTCGGCGCTGGGCGGCATGCGGCGCAAGGTGTGGGCGTGGCCGGTGGGCATCGTCGGCAACCTGCTGCTGCTCACGGTGTTCCTCGGCGCGGTCTTCGCGACGCCCAACCCCGTCAACCTGCTGGGCCAGGCGGGCCGCCAGGTGATGTTCGTCGTCGTGTCGGTCTACGGCTGGGTGCAGTGGCGCAAGACCCAGGCCCGGCTCGGCGACGCCGACGCGGACAGCCACGGTGTCGCCGTCGTGCCGCGCTGGGCGTCGTGGCGCCAGCGTGCGTTCCTCGTCGTCGCGCTCGTCGGCGGGACGGCGCTGCTCACCCCCGTGTTCCGCGCGCTCGAGTCGTACGAGCCCGTCTGGGCCGACGCGTGGATCTTCATGGGCTCGCTGCTCGCGACGTACGGCATGGCCAAGGGCTGGGTCGAGTTCTGGCTCATCTGGGTCGCGGTGGACGTCGTGGGCGTGCCGCTGCTGATCTCGGCCGGCTTCTACGCGTCCGCGTTCATGTACGTGTTCTACGGCGCGTTCACGCTCGTCGGGTTCTTCGTGTGGTGGCGCGTCAACCGCCGCGCGACGGCCGAGGCCGAGGCGGCGGGCGCGCCCGCCTGACCCGCGGGTCCGCGGCCCGGACAGGGGTCGCGGGTCAGTCCTCGAACAGCATCGGGTCCGACGGCGCCACCCGGCTCGCGCGCAGCGTCGGGTCCGCGCACAGCGCTTCGACGAGCACCTCGCTCCCGCCCACGTAGGTCGCGGCGGCGTCGATCTCCGCCCCGACGAACCACGAGCGGTCCTCCGGCCACCACAGGTTGGGCGGCTGCTCGTGGTCGCGGAACGCGCCGGCGTCGGCGAGCGTCCCCGTCCACAGGTGGTACTCACGGTGCGGGAGCAGGAGCATCGGGGCGGCCGGGCGCTCGACGAGCGTCGGCGCGAGGTGCTCCCACGCCTCGGCGACCGCGCGCTCGATCTCCTCGGGGGTCGGCCGCGGCTCGTCCTCGGGCCACCCGACGAGCGGCGCGACGCCCGAGCTCGCGCGCGGGTCCGTGCCGTGGTCGTAGAGGAACGCGTGGCCCGTCCACAGGGCGAGGTGCACCGCCTGGTCGCCCGTGAAGGGTGCGAGCGCCGCGGCCAGGGCGTCGGTCCGCGTCGCGAGCGTGACGTCGTCGTCCCAGCCCGGGTGCGGGACGCACGCGTACGCCGCGTACCCGCGCGGGACCGTGCCGTCGACGCGCGGGCCGAACTCCCCGAGGCGCGGCGCGATCCACGCACCCGCGGAGGCGTCGTCGTCCCAGGTCACCCGGCCGGCCGTCGTCGTCACGCGCGCACCCTACGACGACGGGAGCGCGCCGCTGAGCCCGATCTCGTTGCCGTCGGGGTCCCGGAACACGGTCTTCACGACCCCGCCGTCGTACGTCTCCCGACGGTCCGGCTCGACCCCCCGGTCCGACGCCGCCGCGAGGAAGGCGTCGACGTCGTCGCGGAACACCGTGACCACGCCGTGGCCGGCGTGCTCGGGCGCCTGCTCGACGACGAGCCACCGGCGCTCGGCGAGCTCCCACACGGACTCGGTGGGCGTCGCGACGAACGCCGGCTCCGCCCCGAGCAGGCGGACGTACCAGTCGCGCGCGGGGTCGTGGTCGCGCACGTGCATCGTCACGAACAGGTCGAGGTCCATCTCTCGACGGTAGGACGGGGGCCGCGGGGCCGCACGGCGTCGCCGAACGGCGCGATACGCCGTCTCAGATTGACTGATACCCGGTATCGCTGCACTATGGGAGAGACCGCCGCCGACGCCGGGCCCGCACCCGGGAACCCCGCGCCGGAGCCGGTCGCGCACGACCGACCGCAGCCGCCCTCCCAGGGGAGCACCGATGCCCACCACCCCGATCATGCCCGGAGTCACCGAGCCCACCTACGACCTCGCGACCCCGCTCGACCTCGACTACGCCGGCGCGTTCGCCGACGCGACCGAGGAGGACCGCGCCCACCAGCAGCGCGTCCGGCAGTTCGTCCAGGACGAGGTGCTCCCGGTCATCGACGACTACTGGGAGCGCGCCGAGGTCCCCTTCGACCTCGTCAAGCGCATGGGCGAGCTCGACCTGCTGCGTGACGGCGTCGACGTCGAGGGCCGCCCGCGCGTGAGCCTGCTCGGCGCGGGCCTCGCCGCGATGGAGATGTCGCGCGGCGACGGCTCCGTCGCGACGATCTGCGGCGTCCAGGGGGGCCTCGCGCTGCGCAGCATCCAGATGCTCGGCTCCGACGAGCAGCGAGCGAAGTACGCCGAGCCCATGGCGCGCGGGGAGATCCTCGGCGCGTTCGCGCTCACCGAGCCCACCCACGGCTCGGACTCCGTCTCGCTCGAGACGACGGCGCGCAAGGAGACGCGCGACGGCGTCGAGGGCTACGTGCTCAACGGCGAGAAGAAGTGGATCGGCAACGGGTCGTCGGGACACATCACGGTCGTGTGGGCGCGGCTGGTCGGCAGCGAATCGGCGGACGGTGACAACCAGGTGCACGGGTTCGTCGTGCCGCAGGACACCCCGGGCTACACGGGCACGACCATCACCGGCAAGGTGTCGCTGCGCGCGATCTGGCAGGCGCACGTCGTGCTCGACGACGTGTTCGTCCCGGCCGAGAACGCGCTGCCCGGCGCGCGGTCGTTCAAGGACACCTCGCGCGTGCTCTTCGCGACGCGCCTCGGGGTGGCGTGGGCCGCCGTCGGGCACGCGGTGGCCTGCTACGAGGCCGCGGTCGCGTACGCGAAGCAGCGCGTCCAGTTCGGCCGCCCGCTCGCCGCGAACCAGATGGTGCAGGAGCGCCTCACCAAGATGCTCTCGACGATCACGCAGCTCCAGCTCCTCGTCGCGCAGATGACGCGGCTCGACGAGGCCGGGACGCTCACCGGGCCGCAGGCGTCGCTCGCCAAGTACACGTGCACGCGCGGCGCCCGCGAGGTCGCCGCGAGCGCGCGCGACCTGCTCGGCGGCAACGGGATCCTGCTCCAGAACCGCGTCGCGCGGCACTTCGCGGACGTCGAGGCCCTGCACACGTACGAGGGCACCGAGTCCGTCCAGGCGCTCATCGTCGGGCGCGACATCACGGGCGTCTCCGCGTTCGTCTGACGGTCCCGAGGGCGCACACCCTCCCCCTGCTCCCCGGCGCCGCTCGCCCCTCCTCGCGGCGCCGGGGCTTCCCCTTTCCGCCCCTGCCCTCCCGCCTTCTCCCCGGACGGAGCCCCATGAGCACCGACGCCACCCCCCTGCCCGACGCCGCCGCCGTCACCCGCGAGGACGAGGTCACCCCGGTCCTCCTGCACGGCGCGCGCACCCCGTTCGCGCGCTTCCGCGGGGGCCTGGCCTCGCTCTCGGCCGCCGAGCTCGGCGCGCACGCGATCCGCGGCGCGCTCGCGGCGTCGGGCGTCGCGCCCGAGCAGGTCGACACGGTGATCGTCGGGCAGGTCGTGCAGGCGGGCGCCAAGCAGGGCCCCGCACGCCAGGCCGCGATCCTCGCGGGCCTCGGCTGGGACGTGCCCACCGTGACGATCAACAAGCTCTGCCTCTCCGGGCTCACGGCGATCATCGACGCGGCCCGGCTGGTACGCACCGGCGAGGCGAGCGTCGTCGTCGCGGGCGGGCAGGAGTCCATGACGAACGCGCCGCACCTGGTGGTCGGGTCGCGCGCCGGGTTCGCGTTCGGCGACGTGACGATGGCGGACTCGCTCACGCACGACGGCCTCAACGACCCGTTCAGCGGCGAGGTCATGGGCGAGCTCACCGACCGCGGCTGCCCGACGCGCGGTATCGGCCGCCCCGAGCAGGACGCGTTCGCGCTGCGCTCGCACCAGCGCGCCGCCGCGGCGCGCGACGCCGGGCGGCTCGCCGAGGAGATCGCGCCCGTCGAGGTGCCGCAGCGGCGCGGCGAGCCGGTCGTCGTCGAGCACGACGAGGGCGTGCGCGCCGACACGACGCTCGAAGCGCTCGAGCGCCTGCGCCCCGCCTTCGTGAAGGACGGGACCATCACCGCCGGGTCGAGCTCGCC
The DNA here is from genome assembly GCF_001647255.1 of Cellulosimicrobium sp. I38E. NCBI lineage: Bacteria > Bacillati > Actinomycetota > Actinomycetes > Micrococcales > Promicromonosporaceae > Cellulosimicrobium > Cellulosimicrobium sp. I38E. The sequence goes on along the minus strand of NZ_LUAZ01000061.1, from coordinate 20,582 downwards.
GCTGTCCGACGGCGCCGCGGCGGTCGTCGTCGCGAGCCGTGCCTTCGCGAAGCGCAACGGCCTGCAGTGGCTCGCCGAGATCGGTGCGGCGGGCCAGGTCGCGGGACCCGACAACTCGCTCCACTCCCAGCCTGCGCGGGCCATCGAGGCCGCCGTGAAGCGCGAGGGGATCGCCGCCGCGGACCTCGACCTCGTGGAGATCAACGAGGCGTTCGCCGCCGTCGCGCTGCAGTCGGTCGCGGACCTCGGCATCGACGCGGACGTCGTGAACACCGACGGCGGCGCCATCGCGCTCGGCCACCCCGTCGGCGCGTCGGGCGCCCGCCTGGCGCTGCACCTCGCGCTCGCGCTGAAGCGCCGTGGCGGCGGCGTCGGCGCGGCGGCGCTGTGCGGCGGCGGCGGGCAGGGCGACGCGCTGATCCTGCGCGCCTGACGCCCTCGTCGGGCGCAGCGCGACCCCGCCGCACGCGCTTGCCCGCGCGAACGATCCGACCCTGGTGCACGATGCTGCACCAGGGTTGGCGCGCTTCGGTCGCCGCGGTGTGACGCAGATCGCGCCGAGGTCGGCCGAAACCGCGTCATGGATCGCGTCGGGCGCGGTCTCTCTCCCTGGAACCGCCCCCGACGAGAGGACCGTCATGACCACCGTGACCGAGGCAGCCCGCCGCACCGCGAGCCGCGCGCGCCACTCGCACCTGTCCGCCGTCGCCGTCGCGCTCGTCGGCCTTGCCGCCGGGTTCGCCGCGGCGCCGTACCTGCTCGGCTGACGGTCAGGCCCGCCGGCGGGCACCGGAGCCCAGCGCGGTGTGGGGCGGCGGGCCGTGCAAGGATCGTCGTGGTGACGGTCTCGTCGTTGAGAAGAGGCTTCGGGTCCCTTGCCGGGGCTCAGACGTGAGCCCGCTGAGGCGCTGGACCGGCTGCAGCCGGTCCAGTGTCTCGACGTCGGCCGTCGCGAAGCTGCGCGGTCTCCCGCGCACGGACGTCACCCCATGAAAGCCCGGCAGTGCGGGCAGAGGCACACGGTCTCCCTCGCGGCGATGCCGGTGACCCGGCACAGGTGCTCGCACACGATGCTGACGTGGTGCGGGACCGCGGAACCCGGGATCGCACCCCACGCGATGATGTGCAGGACGCGGGCGCGCGCAGGCGCACCGCAGTCCGGGCACGTCACGCCGACCCACTTCTCGATGACACTCATGCGGAGTCCATCGCCTGACAGTACGCCCCCTCCCCCGCGCGGTACGCCCCGGGGGGTCGGGGCACTCCTCAGACGTCCGGCGTGGCGCCCGGCCGTGCCGAACCCGGTGCCCGCAGCGCGAGCCGTTCCTCGAGGCGGTCGAGCAGCGGGACCTGGCCCGCGACGACGAGCCCGCGGGCTCGAGCGAGCGGGAACCAGCCGGCCCGGTCGAGCTCGGGGAACTCCTGCATCCGCCCCGAGCGCGGCGGCCACTCGAGCGCGAACGTGTTGCTGGAGATCGCCGTGACGTCGAGGTCCGCCTCGCGCGCCCACGCTGCGACGAGCTTGCCGGCGCGCTGGCGCACGGTGCCGAGGTCCAGGTCAGGCGCCTCCGCCGCGGGGGCCGGGACGCCGAGCTCCTCCGCGAACTCGCGCAGCGCCGCGGCGTGGCCGTCCTCGCCCGGCTCCACCTCGCCCTTGGGGATCGTCCAGCCGCCCGCGTCCTTGCGCGCCCACAGCGGACCGCCCATGTGCCCGAGGAGCACCTCGACGACGTCGCCACGGAACCGGTAGAGCACGAGCCCTGCTGACTGCTTCACCCCTCCTTCCTACACAGCCGACGGCGGGACGGCCCGTCGGGGCCGGGTCGCCGCCCCGTCGGCGGGTGGGCCGCGAGCCCGGTCCGGGGCGCAGAACCGGTGCGCGCCCGCCCGGAGCGTGTGGGTGGCGCGGCGTAGCGTCGGCCGTCTCAGGACCAGAACGCAGGAGGGGACGACCATGACCACGCCGAGCGTCACGCACCTCAACCCGGCTGGGCTGCACCGCAACCCGGCGTTCTCCCAGGGCACGATCGTCGAGACCGGTCGCACGCTCTACGTCGGCGGCCAGAACGGCACCGACGCGGACGGCGCGATCGTCGAGGGCGGCATCGCGGCCCAGACGGCGCAGGCGCTGCGCAACGTCCTCGCCGTGCTGGCCGAGGCCGGCGCCGGGCCGGAGGACGTCGCGCGGCTCGCCGTCTACCTCGACCCCGAGGCCGACCTCATGGAGGGCTTCGCCGCCGTCGGCGAGGTCTGGGGCCCGCACCCGGCCGCGGTGACGGTCCTGCGGGTCGGGATCGGCCGGCCCGGCGCGCTCGTCGAGATCGAGGCGGTCGCAGCGCTGCGTCCATGACGTCCTGCGGCTGACCCCCGTCTCCACGGGCGTGGTTCCGCGCCCCCCGCTACTGTCCGGGGGTGCCCGCCGACCCTGCCCCACGCCGCTCGCTCGGGCGCGCCCTGGGTCGGGCCGCGGCGTACGGGGTCGCGGCGTCCGTCCCCGTCCTCGTGCTCGCGTGGCTCGTGCGCGCGGAGTCGGGGCTCGTCGTCGACGCCGACCGGGCTGCCGTCGCTGCGGCGACCCGGTTCACCGGCGAGCGGCCCGCGTTCGAACGCACGCTGCTCGTGGGCCAGGAGGTGCTCGCCGCGCGGTGGATGAACCTCGCCGCGATGGGCGTGTGCCTCTGGGCCTGGCGGCGCCGCGGCCTCGGGTCGCGCGCGGCCTGGGCGGCGGGGACCATCTGGGGCGCGTGGGCGCTCGGGCTCGGGGCCAAGGAGCTTGTCGACCGCGCCCGTCCCGTCGTCGAGGACGCGGTGACCGTCGTGCCCGGGTCCAGCTTCCCGTCCGGGCACGCGATGAACGCCGCCGCCGTCGGGGTGAGCCTCACGGTCCTGGTGTGGCCCCTGCTCGGGCGCCGCGGCCGCGTCGCCGTGGTGAGCGGCTCGACCGTGCTCGCGCTCGTCACCGCGGCCGACCGCGTGCTGCTCGGCGCGCACTACCCGTCCGACGTCGTCGGCGGGATCCTCTTCGGCGGCGCCGTCGCGGGGGCGTCCGCCGTCGGCTACCACGGGTGGACGTCCGCCCGGACCGTCCGCTCTTCCGGCTCCGCTCCCAGGAACGAGGTCTGATGCATCCCTTCGTGCACCGCTACGAGCTCGACACGACCCGACCCACCGCGAAGGAGGTGCTGCGCGACGTCGGGCTCCGGGCGTTCCTCCCCGGCGCGGTCCTGTGGGTGCTCATCGTCGCGACCGGGTTCCTCGTGACGGGTCCGCTAGGCGACCTGCCGGGCGAGGTCGGGGTGAACCGCTGGCTGGAGGAGCGGCGCACGCCCTTCTGGGACACCGTGACCGACCTGTTCTCCCTCATCGGGACCACCGAGTTCATCATCGGCGGGACGGTGCTCACGATCCTGCTCGTCTGGTGGCGCACCCGGCAGTGGTGGTTCGCCGTCGTGCCCGCGCTCGCCGTCGCGCTCCAGGCCCTGATCTTCCTCACGTCGTCGATCGTCGTGGGGCGCGAGCGTCCCGACGTCTCACGACTCGACGAAGCGCCGCCGACCTCGAGCTTCCCCTCCGGCCACACCGGCGCGTCCGCGGCCTTCTACCTGACCCTCGCGCTGCTCGCGCAGCGCATCACCCACCCCGTCCTGCGCGTCGTCGTCACCGTCCTGTGCTGCCTCGTGCCGCTCGCGGTGGGCCTCTCGCGCCTCTACCGCGGCGCCCACGGCCCGGCCGACGTCGTGGTGGGCCTGATCAACGGCATCGTCTGCTGCGTGCTCGCCTGGAACTACCTGCGCCGCGACGTCCGCGCGCAGCGCTGACAGAGGCGGACTCTGCGCGGAGAGAGCGCTGGTCTGCACATCCCTCCCACGACGACGGCGGGCCCGGTCCTGAGACCGGGCCCGCCGTCGTCGTGCGGGGGCCGTCCGGGCGATGCGCGCGCCCGGACGTCCCGTCAGGTCACTCGCAGAGACCGGCCGGGTCCCACGAGCCCCACGTCACGGACCCGGGCAGCTCACCCTTGGTCCACCACTGGGCCGTGTAGTTCACGCCCGCGCGGGACACGGTCTGGCCGCCGGTGTAGACGGCCTCGCGCGACCAGGCGGGAGCGCAGTCCGCGACCGCGACCTCGGGCGCCGTGCCGCACGGACCGATCTTCTTCCACGCGGACGACGAGCCCGGCTCCTGGTTGCGGGTCCACCACTGGGCCTTGTACTCCGACCCCTCGTGCGAGACAACCTCGCCACCGGTGTAGACGCCGGTGCCGTACCAGGGCACGGCGCACTCGTCGGCCACGCCCGGGCCGGGGGTCGCCGCGCGGAGCGTCGAGCCCAGCGCGTCACCCAGCTCGTTGCGGTAGTCGCCCGAGAGGTCCCACCACATCGCGCCACCGTAGCCCTGCGTCGCGACGAACTCGGCCTTGGCCGTGACCGACGCCGGGTCGTCGTAGCTCCACCACTGGTCGCCGTCGTACAGCCAGCTCGCGCCGATCTCCGGGTCGAAGAACTTCTTCCCGCCGAACGAGCGCAGCTCGGCGTACGTCTTGGTGCCGACGTACCCGGCGGCGGGCTGCCAGCCCTGCGTGCCGTCCTCGACGCCGTACCAGCCGTGCCCGTAGGCGGCGAGGCCGGCGTTGACCTGCGACGGGTCCGCCCCCGCGTTGACGTACATGCCGAGCGCGCCGTCGAGGCCGAGGCCCCAGTTCTGCGTGCCGTCCGGGTGCAGGTTGCCCTGGTGGCCCGTCTGGTTCGGCACCCAGCCGCCGTGGAAGTCGTAGCCCTGCACGTTGAGGAAGTCCACGACCGCGAACAGGCGCGGGTCGAGCCAGCCGCCCTGGCCGGCGTTCCAGCCGCCCGCCGGCGCGAACGCCGTCAGGAGGTAGTCCTCGCCGTTCGCCGCGCCGCGCGCGTCGAGCTCGGTGCGGAACTCCTCCATGAGGAGCAGGAAGTTCTCCTTGTCCTCGGGGCGGGCGTTCGCCGTCTCGCCACCGGTGACCGGCCACTCCCAGTCGATGTCGATGCCGTCGAAGATGCCGGCCGCGGCGCCCGGGCCGCCCTTGCCGTCGACGACCGGCAGGTTCCCGTCGATGTACAGGTCGAGGCACGAGTCGACGAGCGCCGTGCGGCCCTCGGCCGTGGACGCCGCCTCGGAGAAGTTGTCGGACCAGGTCCATCCGCCGAGCGAGATGAGGATCTTGGTGTCGGGGCTGACGGCCTTGAGCTTCTTGAGCTGGTTGAAGTTGCCCGCGAGCTTCTGGCCGGGCTTGTCGGCCTTGCCGTCGACGGAGTCCTTGGCCGCGACCTGCGCGACGAAGTCGTTGAGCGGGTCGCCCTCGCCCGGGACGTCGGCGATGTCGCACACGAGGTCGGTCGTGACGTTCCCGAACGCGTAGTTGATGTGCGTGAGGTCCTCGATCGCGCCGGTGCGGAGGAGGTCGACCACGTGGAAGTCGCGAGTCACGCGCGAGTCGGCCATGACGTAGCCGACGCTGCGGAACCCGTTGATGTCCGACGGTCCGGCGACGGACGCCGCCGGCTTGGCCGTGGGCTGCGGCGCCGCCACGGCGGGCGACGCGAAGGTCGCCGCGGTCAGGGCGAGCGCCCCGGCGACGGCGGTGGCGGCGACCACGCGCGAGCGGGCGGTCGGTGCGGGCGAGGTCTTGGCGAGCGAGCGGCCCGAGGAGGCCGCGCTGGGTGTCGATCGATCGTTCATGAAGGCCTCGTTGCTCTTCGGCCCGGGCTGGGATCCCGGGATTTGTTCGGTCTCCTGCAACGTACCTGGACGGAGGTGTTTACGCCAGGGTCCGAACGAAATTCGCCCGCACGGAGATTTCTGCGTTGTACGGCCGACTCGGGGCCGGTGGACACCCGTCCAGGAGTCGGCGGCCCTCTGCCTGGCCAACGGCCGAACACACGCTCCCGCGTCACCGTCCGCCGAGACGTCCTAGCCTGGAAGCGGCCCGTACTTCTCATGCGACGCGCGCGACGAGGGAGTGACTGCGGTGCGGCAGGAGCGGAGCGACATCCAGACCGGCGAGACGAGAACCGGGACGGGCGGGATCCAGGCAGGCACGACGGCGAAGGTCGCGGTGGTCGGGGCTGGCTCGGTCGGGGCGACCCTGGCCTACGCCGTCCTGATCCGCGGGGCGGCGCGGGAGGTGGCCCTGTACGACGTCGACACGGCCAAGGTCCGCGCACAGGCCCTCGACCTCGCGCACGGCATCCAGTTCATGCCCATGGCGCGCGTGGAGGGCTCCGACGACGTCGCGGTGTGCGCGGGTGCGGACGTCGTCGTCGTCACGGCGGGCGCCAAGCAGCAGCCCGGCCAGACGCGCATGGACCTCGCGGCCAAGACCGTCGGCCTGGCGCGCACGCTCATGCCCCAGCTCGTCGAGGTCGCGCCACACGCCGTCTTCCTCATGGTCACCAACCCGGTGGACGTCGTCACCTACGCCGCCCTGAAGTACTCCGACCTGCCGCGCACGCAGGTGCTCGGCTCCGGCGCGGTGCTCGACTCGTCGCGGTTCCGGTATCTCATCGCCGACCACGTCGGCGTGGCCGTGCAGAACGTGCACGCCTACGTCGCCGGCGAGCACGGCGACACCGCCGTGCCGCTGTGGTCGTCCGCGACCATCGGCGGCGTGCCGCTCCTCGAGCTCGACCCGTTCGACGGGCGGGAGCCGCTGACCCAGGAGGTCCGCGACGCCATCACGCACGACGTCGTCCACTCCGCCTACGACATCATCGCGGGCAAGGGCGCGACCGCCTACGCGATCGGCCTCGCCGCCTCCCGGATCGTCGAGGCGATCACCAACGACGAGCACCGCATCATGCCCGTCTCCTCGCTCGTGAACGGTTACCGCGGAATCGACGACGTGTGCCTCTCCGTCCCGACCATGGTCAGCCACGACGGCGCCGGGACCCTGCTGCCGACACCCCTGTCCGACGCGGAGCTCACCGCGCTGCACCGGTCCGCCGACGCACTGCGCGCCGCGGCAGCCGAGGTCGGGCTCTGAGGGGAACGTGCGGCTAGCGGTGCCGCCCCAGGAAGCGCCGACGGCGACGTCGACGCTCGACGGGTGCGCTCGCGCGCGACCTCGCCTCCGCCTCCGCGGCGCGTGCCGCCCGGCGGCGTGCCCATGCGGCGACCGTCTCGTCGACGTCCCGCGGCATGGTGACCAGGGGCGGGCCCGCGGGCGGCTGGTAGCGGCCGCGCAGCACGCGCCGGTTGAACTCCTCGACCTCGTGCCGCACGTCTTCCTCGACCCAGATCTCGTCGAGGCGCTCGTCGAGCGCGGCGTCTTCTCTGCGCAGCTCGATGGACGGCGGCAGGATCACGAGCCGCTCGCGCTTGACGAGGTTCTTCAGCCACCAGTCGGGGTCGTAGCGGTCCGGCATGGGGAGCGGCTTGCCGCTGCCGGGAAGGTCGTCGAACTCGCCGCGTTCGATCGCTCTGCGGATGTGCATGTCGGCCAGCAGGGCGATCGCCACCTCGTCGTCGATGGCGACCGCGGAGGAGTTGAAGAACGCCGGGGGTGGGTGGGGGTCGGTCATCGCTCCTCCGTTCCGTCGTTGACCATACGGCTGTATTGTGTCACGGGTATCGTCAACGAGGGAGGGCCTGAGTGCCAAGACTGGTGGACCACCAGGAGCGTCGCGCGGCGATCGCGCGTGCGCTGTGGCGCGTCGTCGACCAGCAGGGCTGGACGAAGGCCACCATGCGGACGGTCGCGAGCGAGGCGGGGGTCTCGGTCGGGCACGTGCAGCACTACTTCGCCTCACGCACCGAGCTGTTGACCTTCGCGATGGAATTCGCAGCCGAGCAGACCGCCGACCGGGTCGCACGGGGGCTGGCCGCGCTCGAGCAGCCTCCGCACCCGCGGGACGTGCTCCGGCTGGTCGTCGTCGAGATGCTTCCCCTGGGTCCCGACGCGCGGGCGTCGAGCCGCATGAGCGCCGCCTATGTCCTCGAGGCGCTGCACGACCCGGCGCTGCACGAGCAGGCGAGCCTCGGGCTACGTGACGGCCGCGCCCTGGTCGCGCAGCTTGTCCGAGCGGCGATCGCCCAGGGCCAGATCGCACCGGACCGCGACCCGGACATCGAGACGGATCTCCTTCTGGCGCTGACCGGGTTCACTCCGTTGCTCGAGCTCGAGGTGATCCAGCCGCAGGCCGCGCTGGCAGCGATCGACCAGCACCTCCACCACCTCTTCGCCGGAGGAGCCTGATCACCGTCCCGCGGTGCCTCAGGAAGTCGCGTCCAGCCCGAGTCGGACCGCGCGCTCAAGCAGATCGCCTGGACACTTCCTCGCTGCAGCGATGGCTCTCATCCAACCTGCGGATGGAGAGCCTGCATGGAAGCAGAGGCGGATCACATGATGCGGCGACACGGCTGGCGTCCCCGGAGCAGAACCTGCCCGGTGTTCGGCGTCGGTTCAGGGGCGAATGAGGATCCTCGCTAGGCACCCTCCCCGAGACGGCGCCTCGCACGACGGCGAATCGGTACCATCACCTCACCTCTACCAAGGAGCCCGCCATGACTCGTCGAGCGCGATGGCTCGTCGCGGCTGCCTCAGCCCTCTCTGCGCTGCTCGCCCTGGCGCTGACCGGCGGCGGACTCGACGGTGATCTTGCTGGGCTCGCTTGGTACTACGGCTTGATGTTCCCCTGGGCCTCGCTGGGGACGACGCTGGTGATGCTCGCCCTCATCGACCTTCCTGCGACGCACCCGCTCCTCCCCGCTCTCGAGCTCGTCGTCGTCCTCCTTGCTGGGGCGACGCAAGGGGCCGTTGTGGCTGGAGTTGCTCTGCTCGGGCGCGCATGGTGCGCCCGGCGACGTTCGCTTCGCGCGGTTCGGGCTGGCAGCGACGCACACGTCGCGCTGATGCGGGTACGACCGTCGGGCATTACCTGAAGCGCACCTACGTTGGAGCTGCGGGTCGTCGTCGACCAACTGATCTCGGCGGCGGGAGCGACGATCCGGGCGTAAGACAGGTGAGTCTCTGCTGATCTCGAATGACGAAGGGCCCCACGGCCGCGGATTCGCGCGGGTGGGGCCCTCCAGGTGGCGGTAGCGGTGGGGTTGAGCCGCAGAGGTTGGACTGTGTTCGCCCGGCTGGACGATCTTGCCTCTGACCTCGTCGAACGCTTCGCTGCTGCGCGCAACGTGTTGTTCGTCCTTGCGCTCGATTGGTCAGCAAAGAGGAGGGTAGAGGGTGACCTCGCGAGCGAACGGCGCAGCCTCGCCCTAGCGCGCGCTCGGGTAATCGCGCGTTCTTTCGACAGCTCGCGCCAGGAGCTCGGCCGGCAACGCGGCGCCTCCGTCGCCCGGCGCAGCCTCGAGTTCTTCAGCGAGCCGCTGGAAGAACGCCTCTGCGGTGAACGCGTTCCACCTCTCCGGATGGTCGTAGGAGGAGTCGCGGAGGTCCCAGAGCGCATCGACGACCTGGTCTTTCGTCTGCGCGGCACCAAGTCGCCGCAGTCCGATCTCCGGCTGGTCCACGGGCTGACCGTACGCCAGGTGGGGACACTCGGAGGCGCCGAACCGATAGCGGAGCACAAGAGGCCGGCGGAGGCCCGGGTCAAGGGTGGCCGCAGGCCATCGCGTAGCGACGCCGCAGGCGCCCTTGACGCGGGTTAGAGTCGGCCGGATGCTCGGCGATCGGTCCGGAGCCGGACGGTACGGGGTCGGCTCGGCGGTCACCGCGGCTCTAGGATGCCGCCATGCACATCTCCACGAAGGGATATGCCGCGTAGGCGTCCCTCCCAGTTGCGCGCAGAGGCGCAGCTGCACAAGCGGCCGGCTACACCACTTCGACGGCCGAAGGTCGGCGGCGCGAACCTGTCAGGGTCGGCCCGCGCCGCCGTGCTCCAGTACGAGCGTCAGGCGGACCTGCCGCGTGGAATGCTGCTCGTGGCGCTACAGGTCTGGTCGGTCGCGCCGGCCGTAGAGGAGCCGCCCATGACGAGTTGCGGCATCTGGGAGTGCTGCGGCTACCACAGGCCCGTCGCCGAGACGCGCGACATCATCGAGAAGCTCATCCGCTGTACGCCGTCGGGCGCTGCCGACGAGTTGCGCGCGCGGGTGCGCGATGCGGATGCGCGGATGGTCGGGGGTGTCGACGGGTTCTGGTGGCGCGAGCAGCGGTACTGGCGGTGACCGTGTGGCCAACGGTCACGTTGACGGCGGTCTCGGAATGGTCCGAGGCCGCCTTCGCTATGTGGGCGGCCCGACAGGTGGGGTGCGCAGAGGCGCGAAGCGCCGGAGCGCGGGGCCCCGGCCGGGAGGCCGTCCGCGCAGCAGAGCCGCGTTCGGCCTGCTGCGGGTCCGGGAGGTCACTCCCGTCGCGGTGGATCGGGTGCTCATCGGCGCTGAGCACGGGCGCAGAAGTTCGACACCGAGCGGCAGGCCCGCAACGTCATGTCCCAGGTCATGATGCTGTGCGTCCGCTACGGAGCCGCGCCGTTCAACCCGGTCCGCGATGCGGTGACCGTCCGCAAGCCGCGCCGCGCCGAGGTCCGCACGCTCGGGCTGGAGGACATCGCGCTGCTGCGCAAGGCCGTGCGCGAGTGGGAGGACCGCCCCGCCCTCGCGCGCGGTCGCCGCAACGTCACGCTCCTGCCGCAGATCGTCGACACGATGCTCGGCACCGGCCTGCGGATCGGTGAGTGCCTGGCGCTGCGAGAGGCGGACGTCGACCTCGACGCCGAGGTCCCCGACGCTCACCGTGACCGGGACCGTCGGCCGGGTCGAGGACCGGCTCGTGCGGCAGCCCAAGCCGAAGTCCGACTCGTCGCGGCGCACGATCACGCTCCCGCGTTCGTCGTCACCGCGATCCGCGAGGCCCTGGACCTCGGGCTGGACGGCGGGCCGGACGCCCTGGTGTTCCCGTCCACGCGGGCGACGCCGCGCTCCCCCAGCCGGGTGCGTGACCAGCTCCGCGACGCGCAGGCCTCCATCGGCACCACGGTCACCCCGCACGACTTCCGCCGGACCGTGGCGACACAGGTCGCGAACTCGACGACGATCGGCAACGCGACGGCGCTGCTCGGTCACGCCGACGAGGGCACGACCGTCCGGCACTACGTGAAGCGCACCCACGTGGCGCCGGACCTGCGGGTCGTCATCGACCAGCTGATCTCGGCGGCGGGGTCGACGACCACCGAGCGCCAACAGGTGAGTTTCCGGTGACCTCTACATGACGAAGGGCCCCACAGCCGCAAGATTCTGCGGGTGGGGCCCTTCCGGTGGCGGTAGCGGTGGGATTTGAACCCACGGTGGACTTTCACCCACACACGCTTTCGAGGCGTGCTCCTTAGGCCGCTCGGACACGCTACCTTCGCCGGGAAACCCGGCCCAGGAAGGATACCTGGTCAGACCCCCGGACACCGAATCGGCCGGTCAGACCGGCCGGTCCGACGCCCGGAGGCCCGTCGTCACGACCCGCCGAGCGCGTCCGCGAACAGCGGCGTGACGTTGTCGATCGCGTAGATCACGGCCGTGGGCGTGCCGAGCGAGAAGGCGTTGGAGAGGTCCTTGTCGTCGAACACGACGTAGCGGCCGTCGGCGACGGACGGCACGGTCTGGAAGATCGGGAGGGCCTCGACGTCGGCGGCGGTGAAGCCGATGGGCTGGATCACCGTGAGGTCAGCGTCGAGCAGGTCGACGTTCTCGGTGCCGAGGTTGGCGGAGAACTCCTCGCCGGCGGCCTCGTCGATCTCGGGCTTGGTCTCGAACCCGAGGCCTTGCATGAACTCGCCGCGGCTGGACGTCGAGACGTAGGCGCCGAAGCCCTCGGCCCAGTACGACCCGATGACGGCGGTCTTGCCCGCGAACTCGGGGTGCTCGTCGCGCGCGGCGGCGAACGCGTCGTCGACCTCGGCGAGCAGCTCGTCGCCCGCCTCGCTGCGCCCGAGGGCCGCGGCGATCATGCCGACCTGGTCCTCCATGGGCGTCAGGTAGGCCTCCCCACCCTCGGGGATGGCGACGGTCGGGGCGATCTCGGAAAGCCGCTCGTACCGCTCGGGGTCGCCGGACGACTTCACGTCGAGGATGACGTCGGGGTCGAGCACGGCGATCTGCTCGTACGAAGGCTCGAGCGTGCCGATGATCGCGGGCGACTCGTCGTACGCGCCGTCGAGCCAGGGGCCGACGCCGTCGCCGCCGAACGCGAGCCAGTCGCTCGCCCCGACGGGCTGGACGCCGAGCGCGAGCGCCGTCTCGGCGTCGCCCCAGCCGAGGGCGACGACGCGCTCCGGCTCCTCCGCGATCTCGACGTCGCCGAACGCGGTGGGGATGGTGACGGGGAACGCCTCGGCGCTCTCGGCGTCCGACGGCGACGGGTCGCCCTGGTCGGCGTCGCCGTCCGAGTCGGTGCCAGAGCAGGCGGCGGTGAGTGCGAGCGTCGCGACGGCGACCGCGCCCACGAGGGTGCGGCGGGTGCGGACGGTGCGTGCGGTGCGGTGCATGGGACTCCTCAGTCCTCGAAGATCTGGCCGACGGGCTCGCGCTTTTCCGCCTGGAAGCGGTCCTCTGCGCGGCCGTAGGCCCAGTAGCCGGAGAGCGACAGGTCGGCGCGGGGGACGCCGCGCTCGGCGAACACCCGGCGCAGGGCCTTCATGGCCTCGCGCTCGCCGTGCGCGAAGACGTGCACGCGGCCCTCGCGCCACGCGAGGTCGGCGACGGCGTCGGGCAGGAGCGTCGTCGTCCCGGCGGGCGCGTCGCCGCGCAGCACCCAGGTGACATCGACGCCGGCAGGCGCCTCGAGCGGGAGGCGGTCCGCCTCGGTGCCGACCTCCAGCACGGCGTGCCCGACGGCGTCGCGCGGCATGGCCTCGAGCGCGGCGGCGATCGCGGGGAGCGCGGAGTCGTCGCCCGCGAGCAGGTGCCAGTCGGCGGCCAGGTCGGGCGCGTACCCGCCGCCGGGGCCGGAGAAGACGATGCGGTCGCCGGGCTTCGCGCGCGCGGCCCACGGACCGGCCAGGCCCTCGTCGCCGTGCACGACGAAGTCGATCGCGAGCCGCTGCGCCGCTTCGTCGACCCACCGCACGGTGTACGTGCGGGTGACCGGCAGGTCCTCGGGCGTGAGCGTCTCGCGCAGCGCCGCGAGGTCGTAGGGCGGCTCGAGCCCGAGCTCGGGCTTGGCGAAGATGATCTTGACGTACTTGTCGCTGTGCTCGTTCGTGGTGAACGCGGCGAACCCGTCGCCCCCGGCCACGACCCGCACGAGGTGCGGGGAGAGCCACGCGGTCTCGAGGACCTCGAGGACCGTCTGGGGGCGGGCGCGCCGCGGCGCGGGCGCGGTGGTGGTCGACATGACAACCTCTCGTCGGTGACTTAGGTGAGGCTAACATCACCGCGTGAGCGTGCGGCCGTGATCCCGGTCACGAGCCGCGAGCGCCGCCAGCGCCGCGGCGGACTGTGTGAAATCCGGGCCACGCCCGGCTGAACGCAGCTCATACACGCACCCTGTGCCCTCCACAGCGACCGCACAGACTCCCCCGGCGGAATGGGAACGTCCTCGACCACGGCGCCCAGCGCCCCGGCACCCGGAGGCCTCGTGTCCCAGCCCGTCCTGTACCTCGTCGACCTCGTCGCGGTCACCGTCCTCGCGTTCGGCCTCTACTTCCCCCGGCACCGCCGGCGCGACCTCGTGGTCGCGTACCTCGGCGTCAACGTGGGGGTGCTCGCGGTCGCGGCGACGCTCGCGACGAGCAGCGTCGGCGCCGGGCTGGGCCTTGGGCTCTTCGGCGTCCTGTCGATCATCCGGCTCCGCTCGACCGAGCTGTCGCAGACCGAGGTCGCGTACTACTTCGCGGCCCTCGCGCTCGGCCTCCTCGGCGGCCTCGGCGCGACGACCGGCTGGCTCTCCCTCGCCGGCATGGCGCTCGTCGTCGGCGTGATGGCCGTCGTCGACCACCCGCGGGTCCTGCGCCGGGCGCAGAGCCAGAGCGTCGTCGTCGACCGCGCCCTCGCAGACCGCGCCGAGCTCACCCGCTACCTGGAGGAGCTCCTCGGCGCCGAGGTGCGCGGCGTGAGCGTCCAGCGCCTCGACCTCGTCAACGACACCACCTGGGTGGACGTCCGCTACACCGAGCCCCGCGCCCGCCGTCGTGCGACGCCGAGGCCCGCCCCGGCCGCCACTCTCGGGCCCGCCTCAGCCGACGGCTCGGTGCCCGCCGCACCCCTCCCCGTGCCCGACGCCGCGCTCCCGGCCCCGCGCGAGGCCGCACCCTCCGCGCCCCTCACCCGGGCGACCGCACAAGCTGCCCTTCCCGAGCGGACCGGGGTGCGCGCATGAGCCCCCGGACCGTGACGGCCGACGACCGCGTCCGCGCCGTCCTCTACCCGCTCGACGGCATCGGCCTGGACGAGCTCGTGGACGCTGCCGCGCTCCTCACCCGGGTCGACCGCAAGTATGTCCTCCCGGTCGACGACGCCGTGGAGGTCCTCGACGCTCTCGCCCGGTCGACCCCCGCCCGCGTCCTCGAGATCGACGGCGCGCGCAGCTCGGCGTACGAGTCGGTGTACTTCGACACCCCCGACCTTGCGTCGTTCCGCCTCACGGCGACGCGCCGCCGTCGGCGGTTCAAGGTCCGCACGCGCACCTACCTGGACTCGGGCACGAGCTTTCTCGAGGTCAAGACCCGCGCCGCGCGCGGCACGACGCTCAAGCAGCGCGTCGCGCACGACGAGTGCCCGACGGCGCTCGGCGCGGGCCGTACGTTCGTCGGCCGGACCCTCGCGGCCGAGGGCATCGACGGCGTCCCGGAGCACGCGCTCGCCCCGGGCCTCGTGTCGCGGTACCGCCGCACGACGCTCCTGCTCCCCCGGGCCGACGGCGCCGCGCGCGCCACGGTCGACACCGGCCTCACGTGGCAGCTCGACCAGCCGGGCGCGCACGCGCCGCTCGCCTGGTCCGTCCCGCACCTGGTGGTCGTCGAGACGAAGGGCGGCTCGACGCCGTCGGACCTCGACCGCCTGCTGTGGCGGCACGGCCACCGGCCCGAGCGGATCTCCAAGTACGGCACCGGCCTGGCGCTCCTGCGCCCCGACCTGCCCGACGGCCCGTGGCGGCGCGTGATCCGCCGCCACCTCTCCCCCTCCCCCGGCGCCACCGCGCCCGCGGGGACCACGACCCCTCCCGCCCGCACTCCCGGGCACGACGACAGGAGCCTCTGATGCGCATCCGCCGACCCCTGACCACTCTCACCGCCGCCGCGGCGGCCGCCGTCCTCGCGAGCTGCTCCGTGCTGGGCAGCAGCGCGACCACCGACACCGCCTCGACCGACACGAACGCGACGACCACCGCGAGCGTCGTCTCCGACGCCGTCGCCGGGCTGACCCCGGACGAGGCCCGCGCGGACAACGCCGAGGTGACGGTGGACGACGCCGACCTCGCGTACGACGAGTCCTCCGCGGTGGCCGTCGCGCTCGACGGCGACACCGCGACGGCGGACGGCGACGGCGTGACCGTCGACGGCTCGACCGTCACGATCACGGCCCCCGGCACGTACGTGCTGAGCGGCACGCTCGACGGCCAGGTCGTCGTGGACACCGCGGAGGACGGGCTCGTCCAGCTCGTCCTCGACGGCGTGGACATCACCGCGACGACCAACGCCGCCGTGAACGTGCAGGAGGCGGAGAAGGTCGCCGTGGTCCTCGCCGACGGCTCCACCAACAGCCTCACCGACGCCGAGACGTACTCCGCCCAGGACGCCGACGGCGAGCCCGACGGGGCGCTGTTCTCGACCGCCGACCTCGTGATCGGCGGCGACGGCGAGCTCAGCGTCACGTCGCACGCGAACGACGGCATCGTCTCCAAGGACGGGCTCGTCGTCGCGGGCGGTGACCTCACCGTCGACGCGGGCGACGACGGGATCCGCGGCAAGGACTACCTCGTCATCACGGGCGGCACCCTCGACGTCACCGCCGCGAAGGACGGGCTCAAGTCGACCGAGGACGGCGACGAGACCCTCGGGTTCGTCGACGTGCGTGGCGGGTCGATCACCATCGCGTCGGGCGACGACGGCGCGCAGGCCGTCACCGACGTCATCGTCTCCGGCGGGACGCTGTCCGTGACCGCCGCGGGCGGCGCCGGCGAGACCGTCGCCGAGGATGCCTCGGCGAAGGGCCTCAAGGGCGACGTCGGTGTCGTGGTGGGCGACGACGCGTCGGTCACGGTCGACGCCGCCGACGACGCGCTGCACTCGAACGGCGCCGTGTCCGTCTCGGGCGGGACGGTCGAGCTGTCGTCCGGCGACGACGGCGTGCACGCCGACGGCGACGTCACCGTCTCGGGCGGCGACCTCACCGTCACGACGTCCGTCGAGGGCATCGAGGGCGCGGCCATCACCATCTCCGGCGGCGACCTCGACGTCACGGCGAGCGACGACGGCCTCAACGCGACCGTGGGGTCGACGACCGACGAGGCGGCGACCGGCACCGACGGCACGGCGAGCGATGACGGCTCGACGGGCGGCGACGCCGCGGCTGGCTCGGTGCCCGACGGGACCGCGCCCGGTGCGTCCGCGGACGGCACGATGCCCGAGCCTCCGGACGGCGCCGCGGCCGGCGGCACCCCGCCGGAGATGCCGGCCGACGGCCAGATGCCGGAGCCCCCGCAGGGCGGCGAGCTCCCTGACGGCACGGAGATGCCCCAGGGCGGCCCCGGCGGCGGCATGGGTGGCGGCATGGACACCGACGACGGCTCGACGCTGACGATCTCCGGCGGCACCCTCGCCGTCGACGCCGGCGGCGACGGCATCGACTCGAACGGCTCTCTCACCGTCACGGGCGGCGAGATCGTCGTCCAGGGACCGACGAACGACGGCAACGGCGCGCTGGACGTCAACGGCACGTTCGCGATCAGCGGCGGCTCGCTCCTCGCCGCGGGCAGCGCGGGGATGGTCGTCGTGCCGTCGACCGACTCGGAGCAGGGCTGGCTCGCGGCGGACGTGTCCGCGGGCACCGGCGACACCGTCACCGTCACGGCCGCCGACGGCACCGTCCTCACGGAGTACGCGGTCACCAAGGACACCGCGAACGTCGTCTTTTCCTCGGGCGACGTGACGACCGGCGAGACCTACACGGTGACCACCCCCGCGGGCACGGTGACCGCCGTCGCGGGCGAGTGGACCGGCGGCGGCATCGGCGGCCGCCCCGCTGGAGGCCGGGGCACTCAGGGCGGCACCACGACCGAGGACAGCACCACCGAGTCCTGACGCGTCCAGACCCGAACGCTCTGCCCGGCGACCACCACAGGCCGTCGGGCAGAGCCATCCCCGCCGAGAGAGAACCCTGGTCGCGCGCTCGACGCGGACAAGACACACCACGGGCGGTCACCCGGGTGAGGGCGGACCAGGGTGAGACGACGCCGGGAGGGGTGGGTGGTGGTGCCGCGTCGTGGCGGGCCTGGCGGGAGCCGCGAGGAACGAGCGGCGGATGGTAGACGCGGCACCACCACCCTCCCCGACCACCCAGGCCGACCACGCGCCGTCGAGCACAAGAACCACGGCTCTACCTCGCACAACCGCGGCTCTACCTCGCGCCGTCGTACCGTGGGAGACGTGCCCACCGACCCGACCGCGCCGTACCCGAGCGACTCCACCGAACCCTCGACCGCGTCCCCCGCGCACGTGGCCACGTCCTCCGCGGACCTGCCGCCGTCGACCGTCCCGACCCTGACCTCGCGGCTCGCGTGGCGTCCGAGCCAGCCGCCGCCGTCGGGCACGGAGCCGGAGCCGCCGCTGGGGACGGCGGAGGACGCCGTGCAGCTCCTGCGCGGGCTGCGGGTCACGGCGCTGACGGGCGCGGGTCTGTCTACGG
The DNA here is from genome assembly GCF_001647255.1 of Cellulosimicrobium sp. I38E. Lineage (NCBI taxonomy): Bacteria > Bacillati > Actinomycetota > Actinomycetes > Micrococcales > Promicromonosporaceae > Cellulosimicrobium > Cellulosimicrobium sp. I38E. The sequence continues at coordinate 2,759 of NZ_LUAZ01000061.1, read as the reverse complement.
ACTCGGGCATCCCGGACTACCGCGGCCCGGACTCGCCGCCGCGCAACCCGATGACGTACCAGCAGTTCGTGCAGGACGAGGCGTTCCGCCGCCACTACTGGGCGCGCAACCACGTGGGCTGGCAGCACGTGCACCGCACGCAGCCGAACGCGGGCCACCGTGCGCTGGCGCGGCTGGAGGACGCGGGCGTGCTCGTGGGGCTGATCACGCAGAACGTGGACCTGCTGCACGAGGACGCGGGCAGCCGGAACGTCATCGACCTGCACGGCCGGTACGACCGCGTGATCTGCCTCCAGTGCGGGCGCGTCATCTCGCGCGAGCACCTCGCGGACCGGCTCACGGCGCTGAACCCGGGGTTCATCGAGAGCATCGGCGACGTCGCGGACGTCGAGATCGCCCCGGACGCGGACGCCGTGATCGAGCAGACGTCGCACTTCCGCCCGGCACCGTGCGAGTTCTGCGGCGGGGTGCTGAAGCCGGAGATCGTGTACTTCGGCGAGAACGTGCCGCGCGAGCGGGTCGACCGGGCGTACGCGATGGTCGACGAGGGCGACGCGCTGCTCGTGGCGGGCTCGTCGCTGACGGTGATGAGCGGGCTGCGGTTCGTGCGGCACGCGGCGAAGGCCGGCAAGCCGGTCGTCATCGTCAACCGCGGCTGGACGCGCGGCGACCCGCTCGCGACGCTCAAGGTCGACGCCGGCACCACCGAGACCCTGACGACGCTCGCCGCGGCCCTCCCCCGCTGACACCGAGCACGACACGAGCCCGCGTCGAGCACGACCTGGGAGTCGCTATCCGCTGGATAACGACCCTCATGTCGTGCTCGGCGGGGTGCGGGGGTGACCGTCAGCGCTGGGCGGCGAAGAAAGCGCGCAGGAGGTGGGCGCACTCGTCCTCGCGGACGCCGCCGACCACCTCGACGGCGTGGTTGGCGCGCTGGTCGCGCACGAGGTCCCACACCGAGCCGGTCGCGCCGGCCTTGGGGTCCCACGCGCCGAGCACGAGCCGCTCGACGCGCGCGAGGACGAGCGCCCCGGCGCACATGACGCACGGCTCGAGCGTGACGACGAGCGTGCAGCCCTCGAGCCGCCACTCCCCCAGCGTCGCGGCGGCCTGGCGCAGGGCGAGCACCTCGGCGTGCGCGGTCGGGTCGCCGGTCTCCTCGCGCCGGTTGCGCCCCACGCCCAGCAGGCGTCCGTCCGGCCCGACGACGAGCGCACCCACCGGCACGTCGTCGCTCGCGAGCGCGTGGGTCGCCTCGTGCAGCGCGAGGCCCATGAGCGCGTCCCAGACCTGGCGGCGTGCCGCGACCGTGTCCGGCGGGAACGTCCCGTCCGCCCACGGCAGGTCGAGCCCCCGCGGCTCCGGGGCGGCGCCGGCCGCCATCGCGCCCGGCGCAGCCCTCCCGGTGCCCGACGCGGGTCGCCCGGTGCCGGACGCAGGCCCCACGGTGCCCGACGCCGGCCCCCCGCCCGGGTGGGCGGGGTCGCCGGGGTGAGCGACGTCGTCGGGCACGGGACCTCCGAGGTGTCAGCGGCACGTCGCGCCATACCGCGACGAGGTGCTGACCGCTCGGTGGTGCGGGGAGCTGTCAGCGCCTCACCAGGCTATAGACCGGTGTGGCGCTGACAACTCGCGGACGGCGGCGGGTTACCGGGCGGTACGGGAGGGCCTGCGGTCGGATACCGTTGTCGCCATGCGCCTGCACGTCGCCGACCACCCGCTCGTGGCCCACAAGCTGACCGTCCTGCGGAACAAGGAGACGGCGTCCCCGACGTTCCGGCTCCTCGTCGACGAGCTGGTCACGCTGCTCGCCTACGAGGCCACGCGCGACGTGCGCGTCGAGCCGCACGAGATCGAGACGCCGGTGACGACGACGGTCGGTGTGCGCCTCGCGGAGCCCCGCCCGCTCGTCGTCCCCATCCTGCGCGCGGGCCTCGGGATGCTCGAGGGCATGACGCGCCTGCTGCCGACGGCGGAGGTCGGGTTCCTGGGGATGCAGCGCGACGAGGAGACGCTCGAGGCCGTCACGTACGCGAACCGCCTCCCCGACGACCTCACGGGTCGGCACGTGTTCCTCCTGGACCCGATGCTCGCCACGGGCGGCACGCTCGTCGCCGCGATCGACTACGTGTTCGCGCGCGGGGCGCGCGACGTCACGGCGGTCTGCCTGCTCGCGGCCCCCGAGGGCATCCAGGTGCTGGAGAACGCGGTCGGCGACCGCGTGGACGTCCAGCTCGTGGTCGCCGCGGTCGACGAGCGCCTCAACGAGAAGGCGTACATCGTCCCCGGCCTCGGTGACGCCGGGGACCGCCTCTACGGCGTCGTCTGACCCCTCCTCCCTGCGCGGACACGTTCGAGCGACCCCGGGCGCGCCGCCCGTCGTCCGAACCCGAGCCCGGAACGCGAGACTCCGGAAGTCCGCATGCTGAGAAGTTCCCGCGCTCCCCTTGGCGTACTGCGCGGTGCGCTGCCATGCTCGCTCCCGTGAGCACCTCGACCCGTCCCGCCAGCGCGCCGTCCGGCGCGCTCCCGGGCGCGGTCATGTGCGTCTGTTGTCAGGCCTGAACCCTCTCCCGCACCTCGGTTCAGCCCTCGACCCCTGCCGACCCGCCGGTTCCCCGGCGACGCCGTCGGCCCGACGCACCCGGAGCCACCCATGACGCTCACCGCTACCCGCCCCGCCCGCCGCACCTCGACGCGCGCCGCCGCACCCCGAGCCCTCGCACCGCAGCGCCCCGCTGCGCCTGCGGCTGCTC
>NZ_LUAZ01000060.1:0-20759 GCF_001647255.1 Cellulosimicrobium sp. I38E | reverse complement strand
GGGGCCACGGGGGCGTCGGCGGCGGGCTCGACGGACGCGGACGTCGCACGGGTCGCGCGGCGCGACCGGCGCGCGGGCTTCTTCTCGGCGGCGTCGGGAGCCGCCGCCGAGGCGACCGGCGCCGGGTCGGCGGGTGCCGTGGGCGCGTCGGCGGGGGCGGGCGCGCCGTCCGCCGGCGTGGCCGGCACCTGGGCCGGCACCTGGGGCGGCGCCGCGCTGCGGGTGGCGCGGCGACGGGCGGGCTTGCGCCCTGCGGTGGTCGGGCTCTCGGCCCGGTCGTGGGTCGCGGCGGCGTCCGCCGTCGACTCTGAGGGGGTGCTGTCGGAGGTGCTGTCGAGCGTCACGCGTCGTGCTCCTGCTGCCACAGGGACCGCCCCGCACCGTGCGGCCCCTCGGGGCGGTCGGTCGTCGCTCGTGACGAGCGCACCGGAGCGCGTCGTCCGGCGACGGAAGTCGTCGGCCACGGCCGCGGTCCGCGTGCGCGGCGCGGGCGCCTGCCACCGGGCCCTTCGCCCCGGTCGGCGCTCCGACTGCCGCGGTCCGCTGGTGCCGCGATCTCGTGCTCGTCGGGAGGGCGATGCGGAGCCCACCCGGCTCCGCCCAGTATCGCACAGGGGCGCGAACGAACTCGGGCGACACGCACCGGCCGTCGGGGCGCCGGTCCCGGCCGACCGGGACCAAGGTCCCGAGCGCTTGTGAACATAGTCACAAGCGGCGTGTTTTCAGCACTTCGCGTCATCTCCCGCCCTGCCGATGGGGCAGATTGGGCCTAGCGTCAGAGCAGGGCGGTCCTCCCCCGGGCCGTCCTGACCGGCGTCGTAGCTCAGCACCTCCCCCCTGAAGCCCGCCGACCCGTCGGCCCCCCGAGGAGCGCACGTGGAAGCCCTGGATCTCGCCCGGTGGCAGTTCGCCATCACGACCGTCTACCACTTCATCTTCGTCCCGCTGACGATCGGGCTGGCGCCGCTCGTCGCGATCATGCAGACGGCCTGGGTGCGCACCGGCAACGAGCGGTGGCTGCGCCTGACCAAGTTCTTCGGCAAGCTCCTGCTCATCAACTTCGCCCTCGGCGTGGTGACGGGCATCGTGCAGGAGTTCCAGTTCGGCATGAACTGGAGCGAGTACTCGCGCTTCGTCGGCGACGTGTTCGGCGCCCCGCTCGCGATGGAGGCGCTCGCCGCGTTCTTCATCGAGTCGACGTTCCTCGGGCTGTGGATCTTCGGCTGGGACCGCCTCAACAAGAAGGTGCACCTCGCGTGCATCTGGGCCGTGGCGATCGCGACCAACCTCTCCGCGTTCTTCATCCTCGCCGCGAACTCGTGGATGCAGCACCCCGTGGGCGCGATCTTCAACCCCGAGACCGGGCGCGCCGAGATGAACGACATCGGCGCCGTCCTCACGAACAACACTCTCTGGGCGGCGTTCCCGCACCAGATCACGGCGACCTTCCTCACCGCGGGCACGTTCGTCACGGGCATCGCCGCGTGGTGGATGGTGCGCCTCGTGCGCACCCGCAAGGCGGAGAACGTCGAGCTCGCGCGCGACGTCTACCGCCCGGCCGTCACGCTCGGCGTCATCGCCATGCTCGTCGGCGGGCTCGGGGTCGCCGTCTCCGGCGACATCCAGGGCAAGATCATGTACGAGCAGCAGCCCGGCAAGATGTCGTCCGCCGAGGCGCTGTGCCAGGGGCAGGAGGGCGCCGCGTTCTCCATCCTCACGATCGGCGACCTGTCGAACTCGTGCGAGAACGTCACGCACCTCATCGAGATCCCCGGCCTCGCGTCGTACCTCGGCACGGGCCACTTCTCCGGGCCCGAGAGCTACCTGCCGGGCGTCGAGGACGTCCAGGAGCAGATGACCGAGCGCTACGGCGACGTCACCGCGGCCGGCGACCCGGTCACCTACACGCCGAACCTCGCGATGACGTACTGGTCCTTCCGGCTCATGATCGGCATGGCCGCCGGCTCCGTGCTCCTCGCGCTCATGGCGCTGTGGCTCACCCGCAAGGGCCGCGTCACCGACAACGTGTGGTTCGCGCGCGTCGGCCTCATCGCCATCCCGATGCCGTTCCTCGCGAACTCGTTCGGCTGGATCTTCACCGAGATGGGCCGCCAACCCTGGGTCGTCGCCCCGAACCCCACGGGCATCGACCAGATCCGCCTGCTCACCGAGCGGGGGGTGTCGACCGTGGTGAGCCCCGGCGTCGTGCTCACGTCGATGATCGTGTTCACGCTCGTCTACGGCGCGCTCGCCGCGGTCTGGTTCACGCTCATGCGCCGCTACGCGATCGAGGGCGTGCCGCTGGTGGTGCACGACGAGTCGCCCGAGGCGCAGGAGCCGCCCGACGACGGCACCGAGGCCGCAGACCGCCCGCTGTCCTTCGCGTACTGACGCGCCCGGACCCGTCCAGAATCTCAGGAGAACACCACCGTGGATCTCGCCGTCGTCTGGTTCGTGCTCATCGCGGTCCTGTGGACCGGCTACCTCGTGCTCGAGGGCTTCGACTTCGGGGTCGGCATGCTGCTGTCGATCCTCCCGCGCGGTGACAAGGAGCACCGGGAGAAGGAGCGCCGCGTCCTCATCAACTCCATCGGCCCCGTGTGGGACGGGAACGAGGTCTGGCTGCTCACCGCGGGCGGCGCGACGTTCGCCGCCTTCCCGGAGTGGTACGCGACCCTCTTCTCCGGCTTCTACCTGCCGCTCCTGCTCATCCTCGTCGCGCTCATCGTGCGCGGCGTCGCGTTCGAGTACCGCGGCAAGATCCGCGACGAGGGCTGGGCGCGCCGCTGCGACGTCGCGATCCAGGTCGGGTCGTGGGTGCCCGCCGTGCTGTGGGGGGTCGCGTTCGCCAACCTCGTGCGGGGCGTGCAGCTCGACGCCGACCACCAGTTCGTCGGCGGGTTCTTCTCCCTCCTGTCGCCCTTCGCGCTCCTCGGCGGCCTCGTCACGCTGAGCCTGTTCCTGCTGCACGGCTCGGTGTTCGTCGCGCTCAAGACCGACGGCGAGATCCGCGCCCGCGCCCGTCAGCACGCCTCGGTCTTCGGCGTCGCGGCGCTCGTGCTCGCGGGCGGCTGGGCCGTGTGGGCCCAGGTGGCCTACTCCGTGCCGTGGACGTGGGCGGCCGTCGTGCTCGCCGCCGGCGGCCTCGTCGCGGCGCTCGTCGCCAACCGTCGGGGCGCCGAGGGCTGGGCGTTCACCGCCTCCGCCGTGACGATCGTCGCGGCCGTCGTGCTCATCTTCGGCTCGATGTACCCGGACGTCATGCCCGCGGTCGACCCGGCGAACTCGCTGACGATCCACAACGCGTCGTCCACCGACTACACGCTGACCGTGATGACGTGGGTCGCGGTGATCCTCACGCCGCTCGTCATCGCCTACCAGTCGTGGACCTACTGGGTGTTCCGCCGCCGCCTCTCGACCAAGGACATCCCCGCGCCCGCCGGGCTCTCGCTCAAGAAGGTCCGCGAGGCGGCGTTCGGCGGGGCGTCCTCCGGTGGCTCGGCCGGACGCAGCCTCGGGACCGGCGGGTCGGGCGACGCGTGAAGCCGCTCGACCCGCGGCTCCTGCGCCACGCGCGGGCCGCACGGGGGTACGTCGTCCTGACGGCGGTGCTGGGGTTCGCCACGGCGGCCCTGGTCGTCGCCCAGGCGGTCGTCCTCGCGTCGGTCCTCGCGCCGGCGATCCAGGGGACGGCCGACCTGGCCGACCTCGGGCCGCGGGTCGGGCTGCTCGCCGGGGTCGTCGCGGCCCGGGCGGCGACGTCCTGGGCGCAGGAGCGGTTCGCGCTGCGCGCCGCGACCCGGACCGTGGCCGAGCTCCGCGAGCAGGTCGTCACGCACGCCGTGGCCCTCGGGCCGCGGTGGCTCGCGTCCGGGCGCGGACCCGAGGTCGCCACGCTCGCGACGCGCGGGCTCGACGCCCTCGAGCCGTACATGGTGCGCTACCTGCCCCAGCTCCTGCTCGCCGCGACCGTCACGCCCGCGACGCTCGCCGTCGTCCTGGGCCTGGACTGGGTCTCGGCGGTGATCATCGCGGTGACGATCCCCCTCGTCCCGATCTTCATGGTGCTGGTCGGGCGGCTCACCGCCGGGACGTCGGAGCGGCGCCTCGTCGTCATGCAGCGGCTCGGCGCGCAGGTCCTCGACCTGCTCGCCGGCCTGCCGACCCTCCTCGCGTTCGGTCGCGCGCGCGGCCCGGAGAAGCGCGTGCGCGCGCTCGGCGACGCCAACCGGCGCGCGACCATGGGAACGCTGCGCATCGCGTTCCTCTCGGGCATGGTCCTCGAGCTCCTCACGACGCTGTCCGTGGCGGTCGTCGCGGTGGGGGTCGGGCTGCGCCTCGTGCACGGCGGCATGGAGCTCGAGCCCGCGCTCGCGGTGCTCGTGCTCGCGCCCGAGGTCTACCTGCCGCTGCGCCAGGTCGGCCTCCACTTCCACGCCTCGACCGACGGCATCGCTGCGGCGGAGCAGGCGTTCGCGGTCCTCGACGAGGAGGCCCCCGAGCCCGGGACGACCCCCGCGCCCGCGCTCTCCGGCACCACGTTGGCGCTGCGCGGCGTGAGCGTCCGGGCGGGCGACCGCGACGTGCTCGCGCCCGCCGACCTCGACCTCGAGCTCCGGCTCGGGGCGTCGGGCCGCGTCGTCGCCCTCACCGGGCCCAGCGGCGCGGGCAAGACGACGACGGCGCTCGTCCTCCTCGGCCTCGTCCGCCCCGACCGGGGCACGGTCACCCTGACCGCTCCGGGTGCGGAGCCGCTCGACCTGGCCGACGTCGAGCGCGCGACGTTCTGGCCCCAGGTGGCGTGGCTCCCCCAGCGCCCGGTGCTCGCCCCGGGCCGGCTGCGCGACGTCGTCGCCGGCGGCCTGCCCGTGAGCGACGCCGACCTCGACCGCGCCGCGCGCACCGCGGGTCTGGACGCCGTGCTCGCGACGCTGCCCGACGGCTGGGACACCGCGGTGGGACGCGGCGGCGTCGGGCTGAGCGTGGGCCAGCGCCAGCGCGTCGCGCTCGCCGCGGCCCTGCTCGACGACCCCGCGCGCGTCCCGCTCGTCGTTCTCGACGAGCCGACCGCCCACCTCGACGCGCGCGGCGAGCAGGTGGTGCTCGACGCCGTGCGGACGTTCCGCGACCAGGGCCGGACGGTCGTCGTCGTGGCCCATCGCGCCTCGCTCGTCCGCGCCGCCGACGACGTCGTCGGGGTCCGCTCGGCGGCGCTCGCCGCCCCCCGGGCTCTCGCGGACGGCGGACCCGAGGACGCGGCCGACCTCGCTCCTGCCGCCGCGTCCGTCGAAGGGAGGCGCCCGTGACCGGACCCCGTGCTCGCCTCGCGGACGACCCGCTGTGGCGCGCCGTCGGGCTGCTCGACGTGCGCTGGCGCCGCGTCGCGTGGGCCGTCGTGCTCGGCACGCTCTCGCTCGGGAGCGCCGTCGGCCTCGCGGCCGTCGCCGCGTGGCTCATCGCGCGCGCCTCGCAGATGCCGCCCGTCCTCACGCTGTCCGTCGCTGTCGTCGGCGTCCGCGCCTTCGGCATCTCGCGCGGCGTCTTCCGCTACCTCGAACGCCTCGCCTCGCACGACGTCGCGCTGCGCGGCATGGCCGCCCTGCGCGCCAACCTCTACACCGCCCTGGCGGAGGGGTCGCCCGCCGCGCTCGTCGGGCTGCGGCGCGGCGACCTGCTCGCCCGGGTCGGCGCGGACGTCGACGCGGTGGGCGACGTCGTCGTGCGCGCGCTCGTCCCGGCGGGCGTCGCGCTGGCGATCTCCGTGGGCTCCGTGGTGCTCGTCGGGGCGTTCGTGCCCGCCGCGGGCGTCGCGCTCGCGCTGTGCCTGCTCCTCGCAGCGGTCGTCGCGCCGTGGCTCTCCGCACGGTCGGCGCGCGAGGTCGAGGCGCGCGGCGCGACGACGCGCGCGGCGATGACCGCGACGACGCTCGAGATCCTCGAGCAGTCCGGCCCGCTCGCCGTCTCGGGCCGTCTCGACGCGCGCCTCGACGACCTGCGCGCGACGGACCGCGCCCTCGCACGCGTGACCGACGACGGCGCCCGCCCCGCCGGGGTAGCCGCCGGGATCGCCGCGCTCGCGGTCGGCCTCGCCGTGCTCGCGTCGCTCCTGCTCGGCATCCCGGCCGTGACGGCCGGGACGCTCGCGCCCGTGGAGCTGTCGGTCATCGTGCTCACGCCGCTCGCGGTGTTCGAGGCCGCGAACGCCCTGCCCGCCGCCGCCGTCCAGCTCCACCGCTCGCGCCAGGCCGCGGCGCGCGTCGTCGCGCTCCTCGACGGCTCCGCGGGGAGCGCCACCGCGGCGGCCCGCACCGCGGACGCGTTCGCCTCCGGTCCGGCGGAGCCGTCGTCCCCCGAGCAGGCGTCGCTCGCGCTCGACGACGTCGCGGCGGGCTGGCCGGGCGCGGCGCGCGTCGTCGTGGCGGGGGTGGACCTCGACCTGCGCCCCGGGCGCGCGGTCGCGGTCGTCGGGCCGTCCGGCGTCGGCAAGACGACGCTGCTCGCGACCGCCGCCGGGCTCGTCCCCGCGCTCGCGGGCCGGGTGACGCTCGACGGGACCGAGGTGAGCACGCTCCCCCGCGAGGCCGCGGCGCGCGGCGTCGTGCTCGTCGCCGAGGACGCGCACGTGTTCGACACGACGGTGCTGGAGAACCTGCGCGTCGCGCGAGGCGACGTCACGGCCGAGGAGGCCGCGGCGACGCTGCACGACGTGGGCCTGGACGCCTGGCTCGCCGCGCTGCCGGACGGCGTCGAGACGCTGCTCGGCCCGGACGCCACGACCGTCTCCGGCGGCGAGCGTCGTCGTCTGCTCGTCGCGCGGGCGCTGTTGTCACCCGCGCCGCTGCTCCTGCTCGACGAGCCGGCCGAGCACCTCGACGCGGCCGGCGCCGACGCGCTCGTGCGGCACCTCGTCGCGACGACCCGCGCGCCGGCTGGCGCGTCGGCGGGCGCGTCGGCCGGAGGTGCCCGGCGCGGCGTCGTGCTCGCGACGCACCGGCTCAGCGCGCTCGAGGCCGTCGACGAGGTGCTGCTCCTCGGTGTCCCCGACGGTGCACCGGGCGACGCTCCGGCGCGTGTCGTGGCGCGCGGGACGCACGCCGAGCTGCTCGGTCTCCCCGCCTACCGGTGGGCGCTCGACCAGGAGGCGCCGGCACCGCGGTAGCACCGAGGTCGCCCCGAGATCGACCCGTACGGTCGAGATCGACCCTCCGAGGGCCGATCTGGAGACCGACGGGTCGATCTCGGACGGTGCCGGCGCGTCAGCCCTCGCCGAGACGCGCGAGGAACAGCGCCTCGCCAACCGCGAGGTTCTCGATCTCGCTCGGCGCGACCGACTCGTTCGGCGCGTGGATGAGGCACGCCGGCTCCTCGACGCCGAGGAGCACGATCTCCGCGTCCGGGTACTGCCCGGCGAGCACGTTGCACAGCGGGATCGACCCGCCTTGCCCCGCGGTCACCGTCTCGCGCCCGTACGCGTCCGCGAGCGCCGCCGTGAGCGTGTCGAACACGTGCCCGCTCGTGCGGGCCGCGAACGGCTGCCCGACGGCGTCGCGCTCCACGCGCACCCGCACCCCCCACGGGGCGTGGGCCTCCAGGTGTGCGACGAGCGTGTCCTGGAGCTCCTGGGCGTCCGAGCCGGGAGGGACGCGCAGGTTGAGCCGGGCCGAGGCGCGGGGCTGGATCGCGGCGGCAGAGCCGACGACGCTCGGCGCGTCGATCCCGAGGATCGTCACCACCGGACGTGCCCAGAGCCGGTCGGCGACGCTGCCCGTCCCGACGAGCCGGACGCCGTCGAGCACGCCCGCGTCGTGACGGAACTGGTCCTCGTCGTACGCGACGCCGTCCCACGTCCCGTGCGCGACGGCGGCCGGCACGCCGTCGATCGTCGTGTCGCCGTTCTCGTCACGCAGGCTCGCGAGCACCGCGACGAGCGCGGCGAGCGCGTCCGGTGCCGCCCCGCCGAACATGCCCGAGTGGATCTCGCCCTCGAGCGCCTCGACGTGCACGACGACGTTCGCCGCACCGCGCAGCGTCACGGTGAGCGTCGGCAGGCCGAGCTCGGCGTTGCCCGTGTCCTGGATGAGCATCGCGTCGGCCGCGAGCGCTCCCGGGTTGGCCTCGACCCACTGGTCGAGGCCGCCCGTCCCCTGCTCCTCCGAGCCCTCGACGACGAGCCGCACGCCGACCGGGTAGTCCTCGCCGCCGAGCGCGCGCAGGGCACGCAGCGCGGTGAGGTGCGTGACGATGTTCCCCTTGCAGTCGGCGGCCCCACGCCCGTAGAGCCGGCCGTCGCGCTCGGTGAGCTCGAACGGCGGCGTCGTCCACGCGTCGTCGTCGAGGGGCGGCTGCACGTCGTAGTGCGCGTAGAGCAGCACGGTGGGGGCGCCGTCGGGGCCGGGGCGGTGCCCGAGCACGACCTGCGACCCATCGGGGGTGACCTCGAGGCGCGTGTCGATCCCCTCGGCGCGGAACGCGTCGGCGACCCACTGCGCGGCGCGCTCGCAGTCGGCGCGCGGGAACAGGCGCTCGTCGGCCACGGACGGGATGGCGACGAGCGTGCGCAGGTCGTCGAGCGCGCGGGGCACGAGGTCCCGCACGGCGGCGCGCACCTCCTCGACGTGACCGGCCCCGTCGGGTCGCGCTCCGGTGCCCTGCTGGCTCATGCGTCCTCCTCGGTCGGGGTGCCGTCGGCGCCCTCGGTGGCGTCGCTGCCCGGCTCGGTCGTGCGGCCGGGGTCGAGGTCGAGCGAGTCGACGTAGGCGTCGAACTCGTCGAGCTGGTCGGGGCAGTAGACCTCGATGACGAGCCGGTCGCCCGCGAGGCGACGCTCGTCGAGCACGGACGGGCGCAGCCCCGGGCCCGCCGCCCCGTTCGCGGCGCCGAGGTTCGCCGTCGCCTCGACGAGCGCGGCCGGGTCGGTGCAGAAGCCGCCGCCGTCGTCGCCCAGGACGTCGGCGATGGTCTCCTCGCTGAAGGCCGTGATCCCGATCTCGGCGAAGCGGTCGTGCAGCTCCGCCGCCTTCTGCTCGGCCTCGCGCGCGTCGCGGTGGGACCGCACGGTGTCGAAGGCGATCAGCATGACCGCGCCGAGCGCGACCAGGAGCAGCGCGGCGGCGGTGTACGTCACCCACCGCCTGGACGAGACCGGCTCGGGCTCGTGCACGGGGACGTGGTCGGGGCGCGTCGAGGTCATGCCGCCTCCCCCTCCCCCGCCTCGTCCGCCGCCGCGATGGCCGCGGCCTCGGGGTCCTTCCAGGACGGCTTGCGCAGCAGGTAGAACAGCGCCGGGACGAGGAGGCCGATGATGCCGAGACCGCCGCCGACGATGAGCACGTACACCCCGACGCTCCCGCTCGAGAACTGGGCGGGCGGCACGAACCCGATGATCATCGCGGCCACCGACGCGCAGAACCCGACGACGCACAGGAGCGTGAGCGCCGGGGCGCGGTAGCCGCGCGGGTGGTCGGGTGCACGACGGCGCAGCCGCACGGCCGCGACGAACAGCAGCAGGTACATGACGAGGTACACCTGCGTCGTGATGACCGACAGGATCCAGTAGGCGCTCGAGACGTCCGGGATGAACGCGTAGAGGAGCGCGATCCCGGTCGTGATGAGGCCTTGCGTGACGAGGATGTTCTGCTGCACCCCGTGCTTGTTGAGGCGCTGGAGGAACGGCGGGAGGTAGCCCTCCTCGCGCGCGACCGTGAGCAGGCCCTTGGACGGCCCGGCGAGCCACGTGAGCATCCCCCCGAGGGACGCCGCGATGAGCATGAGGCCGAGGATCGGCGTCAGCCAGCTCACGCCGAAGTTGGCGAAGAACGCGTCGAACGCCTGCATGACGCCCGCGGTGAGGCTGAGCTGGTCGGCCGGGATCACCCAGCTGATCGCGACGGCCGGGAGGATGAAGATGAGCAGCACGAGCCCGATCGCGAGGAACATCGACCGCGGGAACTCGGTCGAGGGCTTGCGCAGGCTCGTGACGTGCACCGCGTTCATCTCCATGCCCGCGTAGGACAGGAAGTTGTTGACGATGAGCACCAGCGACGCGAGGCCGGTCCAGGCCGGGAGCAGGTGCTGGGCGTCCATCGGCGCGGCCGACGGGTTGCCCTGGGCGAGGAACACGATGCCGAGCACGACGAGGATCGCCGCCGGGATGAGCGTCCCGATGATCAGTCCCCAGCTCGACAGCCCGGCGACCGTCTTGGTGCCCTGCGAGGAGAGCCACACGCCGGTCCAGAAGAGCACGACGATGACGATCGCCACGTACAACCCGTTGCTCGCGAGGCTCGGGTTGATGACGTACGCGAACGTGCTCGCGACGTACCCGAGCAGGCTCGGGTAGTAGAAGATCGTCATCGCGAACTGGCACCAGATGGCGAGGAAGCCAAGCGGCTTGGAGACGCCGTCCGCGACCCACCGGTACACCCCGCCCGACCATCCGGACGCGAGCTCGGCGGACACGAGCGACGTCGGCAGCAGGAACACGAGCGCGGGGACGACGTAGAGGAACACCGCCGCGAGGCCGTAGACCGCCATCGTCGGCGCGGCGCGCAGGCTCGCGACCGACGACGTGATCATGAACGCGAGCGTGAGCCAGGTGATGTAGTTCTTCGGCGTCCGTGCCGTGATCGCCGCGCGCACCTCTGCGTGCGTCGGCGCACCCGTGGACGAGCCCATCCCCACCCCCGAAGCCGTGACCCCGCGGGGCCGACCGGGACGGCGCGCGGAGGGCGCGTCGTCGGAACATCGCGAACATATCCCCGGGGGCCAGGTCGCGCCTGCGGAAGCGCAGGTGGGAGCGCCGGGGGCACTCGAACGGCACCCGAACGGCACGGTGATACGTTCGCGAGGCGGCCCGTCCCGCGCCGGGCGGGCCGTGACCACCACGGACGACCCCGGGAGCAGCGTTGAAGATCCTCGTGCCCAGCACCATCGCCCTCGACGTGCGCGGCGGACCGGGCGACGAGGTCGTCGGCTACGACGCCGCGGCGCCGCTGCGTCCCGAGGACGCCGACGCCGAGGTGCTCGTGGCGTGGGCGAACACCCCTGCGAACCTCGCGGACGCCGCCGCGCGGCTCACCCGCCTGCGCTGGGTCCAGACGCTCGCGGCCGGTCCGGACGCGGTGCTGGCCGCCGGGTTCGGGCCCGGGGTGACGATCACGTCGGGCCGGTCCCTGCACGACGGCCCGGTCGCCGAGCACGCGCTCGCGCTCGTCCTCGCGGCGGTGCGGCGGCTCGACGTGCTCGGGACGGCGCAGCGTGAGCACCGGTGGGACACCGCCGTGAACCGCGCGCAGGCCGACCCCGCGACCGCCGCGCGGTACACGCTCGACGGCGCGCGCGTGACGGTCTGGGGTTTCGGCTCGATCGCGGCGCGCCTCGCGCCGCTGCTCGCGGCCCTGGGCGCCGAGGTGACGGGCGTCGCGAGCCGCCGCGGCGAGCGCCACGGATTCCGCGTCATGACGGACGACGACCTCCCGGACGTGCTCGCGACGACCGACGTGCTCGTCTCCCTGCTGCCCGCTCTCGACGCGACCCGCCACGCGTTCGACGCCGCCCGGATCGACCAGCTCCCCGACCACGCGGTCTTCGTCAACGTCGGCCGCGGCGCCACGGTCGACGAGGACGCCCTCGTCGCGGCGTTGCGCGACGGCCGCCTCGGCGGTGCCGCGCTCGACGTCACCGAGACCGAGCCCCTGCCGGAGACGTCACCCCTGTGGGACGCACCCCGGCTGATCCTCACGCCGCACGTCGCGGGCAACCGCCCCCAGCGCGCGTCGGACCTCGTGAACGCCAACCTCGACGCGCTCCGCGCGGGCCGCGAGCTCCGCAACGTCGTCCCCCGCTGACCCGCTGAGTGCATGAAATAGTCGCGTCCGAGTCGATCGGGCGCGACTATTTCATGCACTCAGCGGAGCCGGGGGCGGGCTACCAGCGGCCGTTGCGCGGGCGCGGCTGGCAGCGCGGGCACGTGTACGACGACCGGTTCATGAACTCATCGCGCCGGACGGGCGTGCCGCACCGGGGGCACGGCTCGCCCTCCTGCCCGTACACCGCGAGCGAGCGCGAGAAGTAGCCGGACTGCCCGTTGACGTTGACGTAGAGCGCGTCGAAGCTCGTGCCGCCCTGGGCGAGCGCCTCCGTCATGACCTCGGCGGCGGCGTCGAGCAGGCGGTGCGCCTCCGGGCGGCGCAGCGTGTCGGTGGCGCGCGCGAAGTGCAGCCGCGCGCGCCACAGCGCCTCGTCGGCGTAGATGTTGCCGACCCCGGACACGACGGTCTGGTCGAGCAGCGCGCGCTTCACGCCAGTCCGACGACGGCGGATCGCGTCGACGACGTCGTCGCGCCGCAGGGCGGGGTCGAGCAGGTCGCGGCCGATGTGCGCGACCGGACCGGGGACGGCGGCGAGGTCGGACCCGAGGCCGCCGGGGGCGCCGTCGGGCGTGGGGACGAGGTCCTGGACGGACAGGTGCCCGAACGTGCGCTGGTCGACGAAGTCGAGCGCGAGCGCGCCCGACGGACCGGTGCCGTCGGGCTCGAGCACGAGCCGCACGCGCAGGTGGGGTGACCGCTCGCCGAGGCCCGGCCCCGAGCGCACCAGGAGCTGGCCGGACATCCCGAGGTGCGCGAGCAGCGCGGCCGCGGGGCCGTCGTCCGGCCCGTCCGTCGACCCGGCCGGCGTCAGCGGGAGCCAGAGGAACTTGCCGCGGCGCACCGCCGCGTCGAGGCGCTGGCCGAGGAGCTGGTCCCGGAAGTCCGCGGGGCCGCCGTCGTGGCGCCGGACGCTGTAGTCGCGCAGCACCTCGACGTCGACGACCCGGGCGCCCAGCACGTGGCGGTCGAGACCGTCGCGGACGGTCTCGACCTCGGGCAGCTCAGGCACCCGCGTCCTCGACGGCCTCCGCCGCTGCCCTCGGGCGCTCGTCGGCCGGGGCCGTCTCCGCCTGCTCGGTCGCCAGGGCGCGGTAGGCGCGCTCGGCGGCCTCCTGCTCGGCGTACTTCTTCGCCGTGCCGCTGCCGGTCCCGTAGAGCCGGCCGTCGAGGTGCACGTACGAGGTGAAGACGCGCGCGTGGTCCGGCCCGACGGCGTCGCTCGAGTAGGAGGGGGCGCTCAGTCCCGCGGCCGCGGCCGCCTCCTGGAGCGACGTCTTCCAGTCGAGCCCTGCGCCGAGCCCCGCGGCGGCGGACAGCGTCGGCTCGACGAGCCGGAGCACGAGGCCGCGTGCGGGCTCGAGCCCGTGGCTCAGGTAGACCGAGCCGATGATCGCCTCGACGGTGTCGGACAGGATCGAGTCCTTGTCGTTGCCGCGCGTACGGATCTCGCCCTTGCCGAGCAGCACGTACTGCCCCAGGCCGAGCCGGCGCGCGATCGCGGCGAGCGACTTCTGCGAGACGGTCGCGGCACGCATCTTGGCGAGCTCGCCCTCCGACAGGTCGGGGTGGCGGCGGTAGAGGGTCTCCGTGACGACGAGGCCCAGGACCGTGTCACCGAGGAACTCGAGACGCTCGTTCGTGGGGATGCCGCCGTTCTCGTGCGCGAACGACCGGTGCGTGAGCGCAAGCACGAGAAGCTCGGGGTCCAGATGGACCCCGAGCTTCTCGAGAAGACCGGATGCCGGTGCAGCCGGTGCCACGCGCCTCAGCCTGCGTGCTCGGTGCGCAGCGCCTCGGCGTACTGGCGGCCCTTGTAGGTACCGCACGTCGGGCACGCCGCGTGCGACAGCTTGTCGCCCTTGCACTGCGGGCAGGTGGTGAGGTTCGCGGCGGTCGTCTTCCACTGCGAACGACGCGCACGGGTGTTGCTGCGCGACATCTTGCGCTTCGGAACAGCCACGGCTAGCTCTCTTTCGTCTCGTCGGACACGTTCGAGGTGTCGAACATGCTCTCCAGCGCCGACCACCGAGGGTCGACAAGTTCGTGCGTGTGCCCCGGGTCGTCCGCCAGACGCGCCCCGCACTCGGAGCACAGCCCCGGGCAGTCCGCTCGGCACACCGGACTGAATGGTAGTGCAGTGACGACCGAATCCCGTAGCGCGGGCTCGATGTCCGCGAGGTCGCCGTCGAGGTCGTAGACGTCCTCGGCGTCCTCCAGGTCGTCGCCCGACTCCTGGGCGGCCTTCGCGCGCTCGGGGTAGGCGAAGAGCTCCCCGAGCTCCACCGTGACGTCCTCGTGGACCGTGTCGAGGCAGCGCACGCACTCCCCGACCGCGCGCCCCGACACCGTGCCCGAGACGAGCACGCCCTCCATGACCGCCTCGAGACGCAGGTCGAGCTCGAGCTCGCTGCCCTCGGGGATGCCGATCACGGCGGTCCCGAGGTCGGCCGGCGCAGGCACGGTCCGGCGGACCGTCAGCATGCTCCCGGGTCGCCGACCGAGCTCGTGCGTGTCGAGCACGAGCGGCGACGTCTTCTCGGCGGTGATGGCGGACTCCAGGATCGCCAGGCCGCGGGCGTGGGCGCCCGCGGACGGATGGTCAACGATGGTCGGGGGCCGACGGCCGCTCGACGGCGACTGCCAGGCACAGGCCGACGCGTGACGCGCCGAGCCAAACATCGATCTTACGTCACGGGACGGCCCGACCGCCACCTGCCCTCTGCGCCCGCAGAGCCGGGATCCCGGCGTCGGGCCGACGGCCCACGGCTCGGTCGCGGCCGGCGGGCATCAGCGCCCGGCGCGCTCGCGCATCGTCGCCGGGAACGGCGACTCCTCCGGCTCGCCGACGCGGTCCCCGAGGCGGTCCGCGAGCTTCGCGCGTCCGCCCTGGACCTGCGCGAGCAGCTTGCCGAGGTCGACCTCGAAGTCGGCGAGCCTGCGGTCGCAGTAGTCGTCGGCGTCGCGCCGGAGCACGGCCGCCGCCTCGTCGGCCTCGTCCACGATCTCCCGCGCCCGCGACTCCGCCTGGACCACGACCTGCTCCGCCTGGACGAGCTCGATCGCGCGCGCCCGCGCCGTCGTGAGGATCTCCTCCGCCTGCCGGTGCGCGTCCTCGAGCACGGCGTCCGCCTGGGCCAGCACCTCGTCGGCGTGCGCGAGCTGCTCGGGCAGCGCGCCGCGCAGCTCGTCCAGGAGCGCGACCGCGTCGCCCTTGTGCACCAGCACCGACGCGGACATGGGCATCGCACGCGCCGACTCCACGAGGTGCGTCAGGTCGTCGAGGATCGCGTTGAGCCCGACCTGCGCCTCCTCCGTCGCGCGGTCCTCGTGCGTCACCCGTCGGTCCTGCTGCTCGCTCACGTACCCGGTCCTTCCCGTCGTGCTCACCTGCTGCTCCCCTGCACCCGTGCCAGCGCCGCACGGACGGCGTCCCCGACCCCCGGGGGGACCAGGTCGTCGACCGGCCCCCCGTAGCGCGCGATGTCCTTCACGAGCGACGACGCGACGTGCAGGAGCGCGGCGTCGCCCGCGACGAACACGGTCTCGACGCCCGCCAGGTGCCGGTTCATGAGCGCCATCGGCAGCTCCGCGTCGAAGTCCGCGCCACCGCGCAGCCCCTTGACCACGGCGCCCGCGCCGATCTCCCGGCAGAAGTCCACCAGGAGCCCCGGCACGACCTCCACGCGGACCCCGTCGAGCCCGGCGTCGGCGACCGCCGCACGGGCCAGCGCGACCCGCTCGTCGACGCTCAGCAGCGCCGACTTCGACGCGTTCCGCGCGACGCCGACGACGACCTCGTCGAAGAGCGCGCGGGCACGTCGGACGATGTCGAGGTGGCCCAGGGTGATCGGGTCGAACGACCCGGGACAGACGGCTGTGGTCACCTCGTCACGGTAGTACACGAGGCCGCGCGGACCCCGGCGGCACGACCGGGCGGGCGCGGATCGTCGTCACGCGCGACGATGGTCCGCGTGACCGCCCCGGAGGAACCCGCCGTCGTCCCGCTCACGACGCCCGAGCTCGTGCGCTCGCTCCACCGAGACGTGCTCGCGCCGTCGTTCCCGCCCGCCGAGCTCGTGGACGTCGACGAGCTCCTCGACGACCACGCGAGCGGACGCCTGCGCAGCCTCGGGGTCGTGGAGGCCGGTCGTGTCGTCGCCGGCGTCGTCGGCGAGTGGTTCCCCGACGCGCGCGTCCTCCTCGTCCTCTACCTCGCCCTAGCACCCGGCCGGCGCGGCGGCGGGGTCGGCGGGCAGCTCGTGGCGGCGGCCCTCGCCGACTGGCGCGCCCTGGACCCGCTCCTCGTCGTCGGGGAGGTCGAGCACCCCGCGCACCACGTCGGCAGCGAGGCGCACGGCGACCCCGTCGCGCGGCTGCGGTTCTACGCGCGCCTCGGCGCCCGGGTCCTCGCGCTCCCCTACTTCCAGCCCGGCGACGGCCCCGGCGGCGAGCGCGTGCCCGCGCTCCTGCTCGTGTCGTTCCCCCTCGGGCCGGGCGCGGCCGACGACGTCCCCGCCGCGCCGCTGCGCGCGTTCCTCGCGGAGAACCTGCGCGCGAGCGAGGGCAGCCTGGCGGACGACGCCGCGACCCGCCGTCTGCTCGACGCCGCGAGCGGTGACCGCGTCGCGCTCGTCGACCCTGCCGACCCCGCCGCCCTCGCGACCGTCCCCGTCGGTCTCCTCGCCCCGGACGAGGCCCACGCCCCGTCCGCCTGAGGCCCGTCGACCAGACCGTCCCGACACGCGAGCAGGCGATCCGGGCGTGTCAGGTGGCCCGGACGCGCCGGAACCGCCTGCTCGGCAGGGCGGGGCGCCGGCGGAACCCCGGCGCTACGTCTCGTCGGGGAGCTCGGGACCGACGAAGTACACCGTCGTCTCGCCGTAGTCCTTGCGCGCGACGACCTCCCAGCCCGTCGGCCAGGTCGGCTCGGGCGTGCGCGTCGAGCGCTCGACGACGACGACGGCGGCCGGGTCGAGGACGCTGGGCACCGCGAGGTGGGCGAGGACGCGCTCGAGGGCCTCGGCGGTGACGTCGTACGGCGGGTCGACGAGCACGAGGTGGTACGGACCGCGGCCCGCGCGACCTGTCGGCGTCCCGTCCGCCCCGCCGACCGCCGCCCGCTGCGCCACGTCCGCGGCCACGCCGGCGACGAACGTCTCGGCGGGCTGCGCGACGACGCGCACGGTCGTCAGACCGAGGGCCGCGACGTTGCGCCGGGCGACGTCGGCGGCGACGCGGGCCGAGTCGACGAGCGTCACGTCGGCGGCGCCGCGGCTCGCGGCCTCCAGGCCGAGCGCGCCCGAGCCCGCGTAGAGGTCGAGGACGTGCGCGTCGTCGACGACGCCCAGGTGCTCGAGGCGCGAGAAGATCGCCTCGCGGACGCGCTCGCTCGTCGGCCGCGTCCCGCGCGGCGGGACCTGCAGCGTGCGTCCCCCTACCGTTCCCGCCACGATCCTCGTCACGCGCCCAGCCTAGACACGCCGCGCGGGGTTCGAGGCACGAGGCGGTGGTGCGGGATCGTGACGACCTCGCGCAGCGGCCGGTGGAGAATGCGGCCCGCTCACGCTCGTTCGAGGAACTCCTCGCGCTCGGGGTCGAGCTGGTCGCGGATCGCCTCGGCGAGCGCGGGGTGGTCGGTCAGGTCCGGGTCGTCCGCGACGACGGCGGCCGCGTCGGTGCGCGCGGTCTCGATGACGTCCGCGTCCTTGACCACGCGCAGGAGCCGCAGGGAGCTCGCGCGCCCCGACTGCGCCGCCCCGAGGACGTCGCCCTCGCTGCGCAGCTCGAGGTCGACGGTCGCGAGCTCGAACCCGTCGGTCGTGCGCGCCAGCGTCTCGACCCGCGTCGCGGCGGGTGTACCCGGCAGCGCCGTCGAGACGAGCAGGCACAGCCCGGCCGCGGACCCGCGCCCGACGCGCCCCCGGAGCTGGTGAAGCTGGGAGATGCCGAACCGGTCCGCGTCGAGGACCACCATGACCGTGGCCTCGGGGACGTCCACGCCGACCTCGACGACCGTCGTCGAGACGAGCACCTGGACCGCGCCCGAGGCGAAGTCGGCCATCACCGCGTCCTTGTCCGCCGGGGCCATCTGCCCGTGCAGCACCCCGACCTCGAGCCCCGCGAGACGCGGGTGCGCGCGCAGCTCCTCGGCGACCTCGAGCACGGCCCGCAGGGGTGCGCGGTCCGGCGCGTCCGGGGCCTCGGGGTCGAGGAGGAAGTCGGGCACCTCGTCGAAGTCGTCGGTCCCCTTCGGCGGCCCGTCCGCGTCCGGCTCGTCCGGGTGGATGCGCGCGCACACCACGTACGCGCGGTGCCCGGCGTCGACCTCCTCGCGCACGCGCGCCCAGGTGCGCTCCATCCACGCCTCGTTGCCTGCGGGCACGACGTGGGTCGTGATCCCCGCGCGCCCCGCCGGGATCTCCGTGAGCGACGACGTCTCGAGGTCGCCGAACACCGTCATCGCGACGGTGCGCGGGATCGGGGTGGCGGTCATGACGAGGAGGTGCGGGGCCGTCCGCGCCTTGGCCCGCAGCGCGTCGCGCTGCTCGACGCCGAACCGGTGCTGCTCGTCCACGACGACGAGGCCGAGGTCGGCGAGCTGCACGTGCTCGGACAGCAGCGCGTGCGTGCCGACGACGATCCCCGCCGCGCCGCTCGCGGCGTCGAGCAGCGCCTCCTTGCGCGCCGCCGCGCCGAGCGACCCGGTGAGGAGCGCGACGCGCGTCCCGTGCTCCGCGCCGCCGAGGAAGCCGCCCTCCGCGAGCGGTCCGAGCAGCGCGCGCAGGGTGCGCGCGTGCTGTGCGGCGAGCACCTCGGTCGGGGCGAGGAGCGCCGCCTGCCCGCCGGCGTCGATCACCTGGAGCATGGCGCGCAGCGCGACGACCGTCTTGCCCGAGCCCACCTCGCCCTGCAGGAGCCGCTGCATGGGCCGCGCGAGCGCGAGGTCCGTCGCGATCTCCTCCCCGACCTCGCGCTGACCCGCCGTCAGCGTGAACGGGAGGGCGGCGTCGAAGTCGGCGAGGATGCTCGGCTCCCCCGGTCCGCGGGGAGGGCGGGCCGTCGCCGGCTCGGCCGCGGCCCGGGCCCGGCGCTGGGCGAGCGCCGCCTGGAGGACGAACGCCTCCTCGTACCGCAGCCGGTCGCGGCCTCGCCGCCACTGCTTCTCGTCGTAGGGCTCGTGCACGTCGCGCAGCGCCTCGAGCCGGGTCCCGAGCCCGTGCCGCTCGCGGACGGCGTCCGGGAGCGGGTCCGGGACGTCCTCCTCGCGCAGCGGGTCGAGCACGGTGCGCACCGCGGGCTGGATCTTCCAGCTCGGGATGCTCGCGCTCGCGGGGTAGATGGGGATGGGCCGGCTCGCCTCGAGCACGGCGCTCTCCGTGTCCTCGGCGTCGTCGTCGACCCCGATGATCTTGTAGTCCGGGTGCGTGAGCTGGCGCGTGCCCCGGTAGAGCCCGACCACCCCCGTGAAGAGCCCGTGCCGCCCCGGGGCGAGCCGCTGCTCGTGGTAGCGCAGGACGTTGGGGCTCTTGGCGAAGAACGTGAGCGAGAGCTGCTGCGGGCCGTCCGTCACGACCGCCTCGAGGATCGCGCCCGCACGGTTGCGCATGCGCCGGACCGTCGCGCTGCGCACCTGCGCGACGATCGTCACGTGCTCGCCGAGGGCGAGGCCGCCGAGGTCCGTGAGACGCCCCGGGTCCCCGTAACGACGTGGGTAGTGCCGCAGGAGGTCCCCCACGGTCTCGAGGCCCAGCTTCGCGAGCGGGCCCGCGCTGCGCGTGCCGACGGCACGGGTGAGCGGCTCGGCCAGGCGGTCGCTCATCCCTCGGCCTCCACGGTGACCTCGACGTCGTCGTCCACGGACTCCGGTTCCTCGACGGCGAGCGTGACGACGCCGCCGTCGCGCCCCGAACGCAGGAGCACGACCTCGGCGCCGCGCTCGGTCGCGTGCGCCGCGAGCACGTCGAGGGCCACGCCCGGCACGTCGTCGTCGGCGAGCACCGAGGCGAGCGCACCGGGGCGCGCGAGGAGGGTCTCGAGCAGGTCCGTCAGCCGCTGCGCCAGCGCCGGGGCCGGCACGCCCGCGGTGTCGAGGTGGGTCCACCGTGCGGCGTCGAGCGCCGACCGGGCCGCCTCGAGCCGCTGCGCGGCGCCGGGCTCCACGAGCTGCGCGGCGGCGAGCGCCACCGCGACGTGCAGGTCGGTCACGGCGGGCAGCACCTCGAGCGTCTCGATCCCGTCGTCGCGCAGGGTCGCGCGCAGGGACTCGACGTCGTCCTCCCGCAGGTCCGCGCCGGGCAGGAGCGCGACGTGCGACGCACGGGCGTCGACCGCGACGCGGTGCAGGGCGGTCAGGTCGGGGGGGCCGGAAGCCTCCCGCAGCAGCACGACCGCGCCCGCCCGCGCGAGGTCCGCGACGAGCCCGGGCGCCGTGGTCACCGCGACCACCCCGGGAGCGTCGACGACGGCGGACGCACCGGTCCGGGCGTCGTGCGCCCCGTCGGCGGCGACGTCCGGGACGTGGCCGGGCTCGTGGGTTCCGGGGAGGTGGCGGACACGCACCTGGCGCAGCGCGACGTCGGCCCCCGCCGTGGACGGCGCGCCGACCTCGTGACCGTCCCGCGCGGACCGCAGGGTCGCGAGCGTGGCTCGCCCGACGGTGACCGCGGCCATCGGGTCGTCGGTGTGGACGTGCGCCTGCCAGAGGCCCGAGCCGTCGTCGCCCGGCCCGCCCACCACGACGACGGAGTCGCCGATCCGCGCGAGCTCCGCGCGCAGCAGCTCCGCGGGGTCCTCGCCGGCCACGCGGGCAGGGTGCTCCGCGCCGCCCACCGGGACGTCGACCACGTACATCACCTCGAACTCGCCCCCCTCGTGCCCGGACCGCGGCCC
>NZ_LUAZ01000059.1:0-21015 GCF_001647255.1 Cellulosimicrobium sp. I38E | reverse complement strand
GCGACTGGTGGCGCGACCGCCCCGCCCCCGCCCCGGCACCCCCAGGCGCCGAACCCGGGGATACGGGCGGGTTCGGCGCCGCGGCGACCGACAACCCCGGGTTCGGCGAGGGGGGTGAGGGCCGATGAGCGCGCGCGACGACGTCCTCGCCCGCGTCCGCGCCGCGCTCGGCGGGTCGACGGCGACCGGCTCGGCGGCGTCCGGCTCCGTCCCGCGGGCGTACCGCGAGCGCGGCGACCTCGCGCCGGGGTCGCCGGAGGCCGTCGACGTCCTCGTCGACCGGCTCGTCGACTACCGGGCGCACGTGCACGTGGCCGCCACGGCAAGCGAGGTGGCCACCGTCGTCGGTGACCTGCTCGCGGACGCGGGCTCCGTCGTCGTGCCGCCGGGGCTCGACGTCGCGTGGCTCGACGCGCTGGGTGCCGGGACCGTCGTCGTGCCCGACGCGCGCGACGACCCGCGCACGCCCGACGAGCTCGACCGCGTGGACGCCGTCGTCACGGCCGCGCGCGTCGCGATCGCCGACACCGGCACGATCGTGCTCGACGGCGAGCCGGACCAGGGCCGCCGCGCGATCACGCTCGTCCCCGACCTGCACGTGTGCGTCGTGCGCACCGACCAGGTCGTCGAGACGGTCCCCGAGGCCGTGCGGCTGCTCGCCGCGCACCCCGAGCGACCGCAGACGTGGATCAGCGGCCCCAGCGCGACGAGCGACATCGAGCTCTCACGCGTCGAGGGCGTCCACGGCCCGCGCACCCTCCACGTGATCCTGGCGCCGAGGTAGAACCCGCGGTCGCCAGGTAGAACTCCGCAGGTTCTACGTCGCGACCGCGCGTTCTACCTCGCGGCAGAGGTCATGCCCGACGGCGGTGGCGCACCTCCGCGAGGACGGTCGCCAGACGGACCGGGAAGTCGTCCGGCGTGCCGGCCGGGAGCGCGTCGACCGGGAACCACGCGACGTCCTCGCTCTCGTCGCTCACGGCCGTCCGCGCGTCGGGATCCGCGAACGCGACGAACCCGACGTCCCAGTGCGTGCGGCACGTCCCGAACGCGGCGGCGAGGTCGTGGCGGTGCACGTCGACGGGCGCGGCGGGAGCGACGGCCTGGTGCTCGGCGCCGGGGCCGTCGTCCGGGTCGGTGGACGGCTCGGGGTCCGGGTCGAACGGGACGAGGTCGTCGAGGCCGCTCTCCTCGCGCGCCTCGCGATAGGCGGCGCCCGCGAGCGTCGTGTCGCCCGGCTCGATGTGGCCGCCCACCTGGACCCAGAACTGGCCCTTGCGGTGGAAGCAGAGCAGGACGCGGTCCAGGTCCGGGCTGAGCACGAAGCAGCTCGCCGTGAGGTGCTGCGGTCCGCCGTCGCGCCGGACGGCGTCGGCGCGTGCGCCGGACCCACCGTCGCCGCGGACGAACGCGCGGTACTCCGCCGCGAGCGCCGCCTGCTCCTCGTCGGCCGGCTCCCACCGGTCGAGGCGGGCGAGGGCGTCGCGGGCGAGCAGGGCGGCAGGATCGAGTGCGGTCACCGGGGAAGGCTACGTGCCGCCCCCGACGCCCAGCCCTGACGAGCCCGCGCCGGACGCTGCGACAATGGTGTCCCGTGAGCGACCCTCAGCACCACGCCGACGGCGGTCCGGCCGACGCCGCGAGCCGGACCGACCCGGTGACCGCCGATCCCGCCGGGGGTCCGGCGCTGTTCGACCTCCCGCCGGGGTCACGTGAGGTCCCGACGCGGATAGTGCTGCTCACCGGGGCGTCCGGCTCGGGCAAGACGTCGCTCACGCGGCGCCTCGGCCTCCCGGTCGTCGCGCTCGACGACTTCTACCTCGACCACGACCACCCCGACCTGCCGCAGCGGTTCGGCATCGTGGACTGGGACGACCCACGCTCGTGGGACGCGACGGGCGCCGTCGCGGCGCTCGTCGAGCTCGCGCGCACCGGGCACGCGGACGTGCCGGTCTACGACATCCCGACGTCGCGCCGCACGGGGACGACGCACCTCGACGTCACGGGCTCGCGGGTCGTGCTGGCCGAGGGGATCTTCGCGGCGGAGATCGTCGCGGCGTGCCGCGCGCAGGACGTGCTGGCCGACGCGATCTGCCTGCGTCGGCCGCGGCTCATGACGTTCTGGTTCCGTCTGCTGCGCGACCTCGCGGAGATGCGCAAGCCGCCGCTCACCCTGTTCCGGCGCGGGTGGGGACTCCTGCGCGCCGAGCCCGCGCTCGTGCGCCACTGGGAGTCGCTCGGCTGCCGCGCGCTGACGCCCGCGCAGGCGGAGAAGGAGATCCGCGCCCTGCTCGTCCGGCCGTCGACCTAGCCGTCAGGCCAGCGGGTCGGCGATCTCGACCGTCGCGACGGACGGGCCGCCGCAGCCGGCGCCGAAGTCGCCGGTCGTCGGCAGGAACTCCGGATCCACCTCCTGCTCGACGACGACGTCACCGGACGCGAGCTCCACGACGCGCACGACGATCGGGCCGACCGGGCCGTTCAGCGCGGAGCCCGTCCACTCTCCGCGCGACGGCTCGGCCGGTGCGTCCTCCGCCGACGCCTCGGGCGTGGTCTCGACAGCGTCCGGCTGGTCCGGCTGGCCCGGCTCGTCCGGCTGCACCGGATGCACGGGGACCGTCGTGGGGATCGGCTCGGGGTCGATCGAGATCGTCCCGTCGCGGACCAGCCCGCAGGGTTCGACGCCGACGCAGCTCACGGCGACGCCGTAGGCGTCCCGATCCGGCCAGGAGTCGTCGAGCCGGACCTCGAGGCGCGCCACGTAGCCGACCGCGGGGCACGCGGTGACCAGGCCTCCCGGGCCGCCGCACGCGGGCAGCACGGCCACGAGCAGCGCTGCGGCAAGTCCGTGCCCGCGCCGCCGTCCCCGTCGATCGCTCGTCATCGCCGCCCATCCTCCGCACGTCGGTTCTCGTCCTCACCTGTCGCGAGCGGCCGGATCCTTGCACCGAGCGAGAGCCCGTCCCGGTCCGGCGAAAGTGGGAGCGGCCCCGGAGACGCCAGGGCCGCCCCTCACGGCACGGCGGGAAGCGTCCCGACGACGATCGTCGCCCCGATCTCCTCGTCCCGGACGACGCGGGCCCGCAGTCCCGCACCCTCCAGGACACCGACGGCGCCCGCCGCCTGCCGCTCGCCCGACTCGGTGAGCAGGTGGCCGCCGGGCACGAGCCAGTCGCGCGCCTCGGCTGCGACGCGGCGCAGCACGTCCAGCCCGTCACCTCCGCCGTCGAGCGCGACGTGGGCCTCGTGGTCGCGCGCCTCGCGCGGCAGGAGCGGTATCTCGCCCGTCGGGACGTACGGCACGTTGGCGAGGAGGAGGTCGACCCGGCCGCGCAGACCGGCGGGCAGCGGGTCGAAGAGGTCGCCCTCGTGCGCGGTCCCGCCGACGGCGGCGACGTTCCGCGCGGCGCACGCGAACGCGGCCGGGTCCACGTCGCTCGCGTGCAGCACGACGGCCGACTCCCGCGCGAGGTCGGTCGCGGTCGCGAGGCCGAGCGCGCCCGCGCCGCAGCACAGGTCCACCACGACGACGGGCGACCCGCCGGGCTCACCGTCCGCTGCGCCGTCGGGCAGCCCGGCCGACACACCACCCGCGGCCTGCCGCCCGAGCGCGACCGCCTCGTCGACGAGCAGCGCGGTGCGCTGCCGCGGCACGAACACCCCGGGGTCGACGGCGACGCGGAGCCCGTGGAAGTCGACGTACCCGAGCACGTGCTCGAGCGGCTCGCCCGCGATGCGGCGCGTGACGAGCGCCTCGAGGTGCGCGGCGTCGTCCGCCCGCTCGGCGAGGAGCGCGGCCTCGTCCTCCGCGAAGACGCACCCGGCGGCGCGCAGACGGGTGACGAGGTCGTCGAGCTGTCTCTGGTCCACGTCCGGACGGTACTCCGGGCCGGGCTGCGTCCGCGCGGGGATCGCCCCCTTCGCCGCGAGATCGACCCGCGCGTCCGAGATCGACCCTCGGTAGGTCGATCTCTCGGCGCGCGGGTCGATCCGGGGGGGCGCCGTTCAGTCCCGTAGGAGCGGGAGGAGCCGGGTGCCCTGGCGCTCGATCTCGCGCAGGTACGGGGTGTCGGAGAGGACGAAGTGCGTGACACCGAGGTCCTGGTAGCGCCGCAGCGACTTCGCGACGTCCTCCGCCGAGCCGACGAGCCACGTCGTGCCCGCTCCCCCGCCGCCGAACCGGCCGGGCGTCGTCCAGAGGTTGTCGTCGAGCACCTCGCCGCGCGCCGCGAGGTCGAGCAGGCGCTGCTGCCCGACGGCGGTGCGCCGCCCCCGGTCGCGCGCGGACCACGCCTCGGCCTCCGGCGACCGCGCGGCCAGCTCCGCGACCTTCGCCTCGGCGTCGGCCCACGCCTCCTCGGTGGTGTCGCGCACGAACGTCGTGATCCGCAGCCCGAACTCGAGCGGGGCGTGCTCGCGCCCCAGGTCGGCGCTCAGCCGCTTGAGACGGTCGATGCGCTCCGCGATCCCGTCGAGCGGCTCGCCCCAGAAGAGCTGGACGTCGGCCTCGGTCGCGGCGACCCGCTCCGCCGCCTCCGACGCGCCACCGAAGTAGATGCGCGGGTGCTGCCGGTCACCTCGGACGACCGGGCGTGGCCCGAGCGACGAGCGCGTGACGGAGAAGTGGTCGCCCTCGTACGTGACCTCCTCCTGCGTCCACAGGCGCCGCACGATCTGCAGGAACTCGCGCGTGCGCGCGTAGCGGTGCGCCGGGTCCGCCTCGCCGTCGCCGTACGCCTCCTGCCCGTCCGTGCCGGACACGATGTTGACGCGCAGCCGGCCGCCGCTGAGGTGGTCCAGCGTCGCGGCGGCGGACGCGAAGTGCGCGGGCCGCCAGAACCCGGGCCTGATCGCGACGAGCGGCTCGAACGTCGTGGTGCGGGCCGCGAGCGCCGTCGCGACCGTGAACGTGTCGGGACGCCCCCAGCTCGTCCCGAGCAGCGCGCCCGCGAACCCGTGGCGTTCCAGCGCGTGCGCGTGGCTCGTCAGGGTGTCGAGGCTGTTGTGGTCCTGGACCGTGTCGTCCCCGCGGTGCCCGGGACGGACCTGGTTCGGGATGTACCAGAGGTGCTCGGCGCTCACGCGAGGGCCTCCTCGAGGACGCGCGCGCCGCCGTCGGACGAGGCTCCCCCGTACCGGTTGGTGGGCCGCTCGAGCCCGTAGTGCTCGCGCAGCGTGCGGCCCTCGTACTCCTCGCGGAACAGACCGCGCTCGCGCAGCACGGGCAGCACGTGCTCGACGAACTGCTCGAGCCCCGACGGCAGCACCGCGGGCATGATGTTGAACCCGTCGGCGGCCTCGGCGTCGTACCAGTCCTGGATCGCGTCGGCGACCTGGTCGGGCGTGCCCGCGAACGTGCGGTGCCCGCGGCCGCCGCCGAGGCGCCCGATGAGCTGGCGCACGGTGAGCCGCTCGCGGCGCGCGAGCTCGACGATCAGCGTGTACCGGCTCTTGGCGCCCTCGATCTCGTCCTCGGACGGCAGGTCGGCGGGCAGCTCGCGGTCGAGCGGCAGGTCCTCGGGCGCGAGGCGCAGCGTCTTCGCGAGCTGGGCGCGGGCGTACTCGGGGACGATGAGCTCGTCGAGCTCGCGTTCCTGCGCGAGCGCCTCCGCCTCGGTGGACCCGATGACGGGGACGATGCCGGGCAAGATCTTCACCGTCCCCGGGTCCCGCCCGACGGCGACCGCCCGGGCCTTGAGGTCGCGGTAGAACGCCTGGGCGTCGTCGAGCGTCTGGTGCGCGGTGAACACCGCCTCGGCGTAGCGCGCGGCGAGGTCCTTGCCGTCCTCGGACGACCCGGCCTGCACGATGAGCGGGCGCGCCTGCGGCGAGCGCGGCGTCGTCAGCGCGCCGTGCACGGAGAAGTGCGTCCCCGCGTGCGCCGGGGCGTGGATCTTCGACGCGTCCGCCCACACGCCCGCGTCCTTGTCCGCGAGCACCGCGTCGTCCTCCCACGAGTCCCAGAGCCGGAACGCGACGTCGAGGAACTCGGCCGCGCGCTCGTACCGCACGGCGTGCGCCGGCTGGTCGTCGAGGCCGAAGTTGCGCGCGATCTCCGGCCCCGCCGTCGTGACGACGTTCCACCCGGCCCGGCCGCCGGAGACGTGGTCGATCGACGCGAACCGCCGCGCGAGGTTGTACGGCGAGTTGTACGTCGTCGACGCCGTGGCGATGAGGCCGATGCGCTCGGTCACGGTCGCGATCGCCGTGAGCACGATGAGCGGGTCGAGCGACCCGGCCGGGCGCCGCCCGACGTCGGACCGCAGGCCCGGCCCGTCGGCGAAGAAGATCGAGTCGAGCTTGCCCGCCTCCGCGACCTGCGCGAGGCGCTGGAGGTGCGCGATGTTCGTCGACGTCCACGACGGGTCGCTCTCGGGAAGCCGCCACGACGCCTCGTGGTGGCCCGTGCTCATGAGGAACGCGTTGAGGTGCAGGCGCCCGGGGCGGTGTCCTGCGGAGTCGTGGCGGGTCATGCGGCGGTGTCCTTCCTGTCGTCCCGGACCACGCCGAGCGCGTCGAGCAGCTCGGTGCGGAGCAGGGAGAAGCGGGGGTCGGCGGGGTCGCGTGCCTCGCCGGGGCGGTAGCTCTGGTCGATGCGGCGCTCCGCCGCGATGCGTCCCTCGTCGAGGACGACGACGCGGTCCGCGAGGACGATCGCCTCGTCCACGTCGTGCGTCACGAGCAGGACGGCGGGGCGGTGCCGCGCGCACAGGTCGCGCAGCAGGGCGTGCATCCGGATGCGGGTCAGGGCGTCGAGCGCGCCGAACGGCTCGTCGGCCAGCAGGAGCCGCGGCGAGCGCACGAGCGAGCGGGCGAGCGACACGCGCTGCTGCTCGCCGCCCGAAAGCTCGTTCGGCCACGCTCGCTCACGCCCGGCGAGCCCCACCTCGGCGAGGCTGGCGCGGCCGGCGTCGCGCGCCGCGCTCCGACCGCGGGCCCCGGTGTCGAGCCCGAGCACCACGTTGTCCAGCACGCGCGCCCACGGCAGGAGCCGCGAGTCCTGGAAGACGACGGACACCTGGTCCGGGACGACGACCTCGCCCGAGCCGTCGACGCCGTGGTCGAGCGCGGCGAGCGCGCGCAGGAGCGTGCTCTTGCCCGAGCCCGAGCGGCCCAGGATCGCGACGAACTCGCCGTCCTCCACGGTGAGGCCGAGGTCGTCGAGGATCCGCTTGTCCCCGTACGACCGCACGAGCGAGCGGACCTGCACCGCGCCGACCGCCGTCGGGCGGTCTTCCTCCACGGTCAGTCCTCCAGCGTGCGCCGCCACGACAACACCCTCCTCTGCAGGAGGCGGACGGCGAGGTCCGCGGAGTAGCCCAGCACGCCGTAGACCACGAGGCCGACGAGGATGATCTCCGTCTGCCCATACGTCCGCGCGAGCTCCATCATGTAGCCGATCCCGGCCGTCGCGTTGACCTGCTCGACGACGACGAGCGCGAGCATCGACCCCGTGACCGCGAACCGCAGCCCGAGGAAGAACCCCGGCAGCGCGCCGGGCAGGATGACGCGGCGCACGAACTGCCAGCGCGAGAGCTGCACCGTCTCGGCGAGCTCGACGTAGCGGCTGTCGATCGCCCGCAGCCCGTTGTGCGTGTGCAGGTAGATCGGGATGAACACCCCGAGCGCGATGGTGATGACCTTCATCTCCTCGCCGATCCCGAACCAGAGGATGAGCAGCGGCAGGAGCGCGAGGTTGGGGATCGCGCGCTTGACCTGGATCGGGCCGTCGAGCACGGCGTCGCCGACCCGGCTCAGCCCGGCGGCGAGCGCGAGCACGACGCCCGCGACGATGCCGAACGCGAGGCCGAGCGCCGCACGCGTGAGCGACACCCCGAGGTGCGCGCCGAGCTTGCCGTTCGCGACGAGCTCCGCCCCCGTCGTGACGACCGTCCACGGCGCGGAGAGCACGCGGGGGTCGATGAGCCCCGTGGCGGAGCCGACCGACCAGACGCCGACGAGGAGGGTCACCCCGACGAGCGCCGCGAGCGGGATCGGCCGGCCGAGCCCCAGGCGCGTGCCGCGGGGCCGCACGTCCGTGGTGGTCGCGGGTGCGTCGTCGAGGCTCGGGACGGCGAGATCCACCCGGTCGACGACCGCCGCGCTCACTGCGAGCCCCCGTCGCGGGCCGCCGTCGCGGCCTCGCCCGCGACGGGGCCGAAGCGCTCGTCGAACAGGTCGGCGGCGTCGAACGGCTCCTGGTCGAGCTCGGTCACGAGCAGGTCGATCGTCGCCTGGGTGCGCTCGATGCCCTCGGTGAGGTCGGACGGGATGTCCGGGACCGGTGCGTGGTCGATGAGGTACTGCGCGTCCTCCTCGCTGAGGCCCTGGTCCTCGACGTAGTACCCCTGCTTCCACTCCTCGGGGTGCTCGTCGATCCAGACCTTCGCCGCCGCCCACGCCGCGACGTACTCGCGCAGCGCCGCGGCCTTGGCCGGGTCCTCGACGACCTCCGTCGGGCCGTAGAGGTGCGAGGCGTCGTCGCGCAGGTGGTGCTTGACCGACGTCGCGCCGTCGGCCTCGTACGTGGCCAGGTAGCGGAAGAGCTGCGTCCCGCCCAGCGGGGCGATGTCGACCTCGCCCGCCGCGAGGGCCGTCGAGTACACGTCGCCGGTGCTCGGCAGCTCGACCAGCTCGACGTCCTCCTGGGTGAGGCCCGCCTCCTGGAGCGCCTTGAGCACGATCGCGCCCTGCGCCTGGCCCGGGCTGAACGCGATGCGGTGGCCGCGGAAGTCCTCGAGCGAGTCGAGCTCGACGCCGGGCGCGCCCGCGAACTCGTAGATCGGCGCGTCCTCCCAGTTCTCCCGGTAGATCGATGCGTAGATCTGCACGTCCAGGCCCGTCCACGTCGCGTGGATCGGCGGGATCTCGGCCACGGCTCCGACGTCGAGCGACCCCGCGCGGAACGCTTCCGTCGTCGCGGGGCCGCCGGAGATGTTGGCCCACTCGACCTCGAACGAGAAGTCGCTGTCGAGGTCGTCGCCGGCCAGCTCGAACGCCTTCTGCGTCGTCGGGTCGCCGATCCGCAGGACCGTGCCCTCGGGCACCTCGGTGGGCAGGTCGGCGTCGGCGGCGAGAGCCGCGCCGTCGGCCGGGTCCGTGCCGCCGGAGGCCTGCGCGGCGCCGCACGCACCCGTGGCGAGGAGTGCGACGAGGCCGAGCGCGACGGCGGTCGCGCTCCGGCGGCGCGACGAATGGCCGGACTGGCGGCCGGGCGGTGCGGAGGAACGGACGAGCGGGTGTGCGGGCATGGCGAGTCCTCTCGGGGAGAGCGCACGGGCGCATGCGGAAGCCGCGCGCGGGAGGTGAGGTGGTGAAAGGGCCCGACAGCGGCCGGGGCGGCCGTCGGTCAGTGCGTCGACGTGCTCAGCGGCACGGGGTCGGACGACACGCGGCGCGGCGACACGCCTGCGAGTCGAGCGCGCGACGACACGCGAGGCCGGGCACGCGCCCGGCGTCGGCGGCGGGGACGGCGACAGGGCCCCCCGGTGTCGTCTGCATGCGGGCGACTGTGCCAGCACGCGCACCACCCGAAAAGGGGCACCGCGCCCCGTCCCACGAGGAGGACGAACGTAACGCCGTGCAACGGCGTCTGCTCCTCGACGGCGAGGTAGAACCTCCGGTCGCGAGGTAGAGCCCCGCGGGTACCTCGAGACCGGAGGTTCTACCTCGCGCGGCGGCGGAACGACGACGGGCCCCGACCCTCCCGGAGGAGGATCGGGGCCCGTGTGTCAGGCGGCTGCCGCTGGGGCAGACGTCGTCAGGCTCTCAGGAGCGGATCACACCACTCACTCAGCGCCGGCCTGGAGCTCGCCCGTCGGGGGCAGGTCACGGACCGAGACGCCGGTGGGGGCGTCGAGCGCGGCGGCCGCGCCCACGCTCACCGGGCCGCGGTCGTGCTCGCCCTTGGAGACACCCCGGAAGGTGAACTCCCCGAGCAGGCCCTCGCCCTCGGCGTCGACCAGGACGATCTCGCCGGCCTTGAGCTCGCCGAA
The DNA here is from genome assembly GCF_001647255.1 of Cellulosimicrobium sp. I38E. Lineage (NCBI taxonomy): Bacteria > Bacillati > Actinomycetota > Actinomycetes > Micrococcales > Promicromonosporaceae > Cellulosimicrobium > Cellulosimicrobium sp. I38E. The sequence goes on along the minus strand of NZ_LUAZ01000059.1, from coordinate 11,020 downwards.
CAGGATCTTCTCGGACAGCACGTCCTCGATGTCGCGCTGGATCGCGCGGCGCAGCGGACGGGCGCCCAGGACCGGGTCGTAGCCCTTCTCGGCGAGCAGGACCTTCGCCGCCGGGGTGAGCTCGATGCCCATGTCCTTGTCCCGCAGGCGGGTGTCGAGGCGGGCGATCATCAGGTCGACGATCTGGATGATCTCGGCCTGCGAGAGCTGCGGGAAGACCACCACGTCGTCGACGCGGTTGAGGAACTCGGGGCGGAAGTGCTGCTTGAGCTCCTCGTTGACCTTCGCCTTCATGCGCTCGTAGGACGTGACCAGGTCGCCGCCGGCGTTGAAGCCGGTCTGGACGCCCTTGGCGATGTCCCGCGTGCCGAGGTTGGTCGTCATGATGATGACGGTGTTCTTGAAGTCCACGACACGGCCCTGCGAGTCGGTCAGGCGACCGTCCTCGAGGATCTGCAGGAGCGAGTTGAAGATGTCCGCGTGGGCCTTCTCCACCTCGTCGAACAGGACGACCGAGAACGGCTTGCGCCGCACCTTCTCGGTGAGCTGACCACCCTCGTCGTACCCGACGTAGCCGGGGGGCGAGCCGAACAGCCGCGAGACGGTGTGCTTCTCGGAGAACTCCGACATGTCGAGCTGGATGAGCGCGTCCTCGTCCCCGAAGAGGAACTCGGCGAGCGCCTTGGCCAGCTCGGTCTTCCCGACGCCGGTCGGGCCGGCGAAGATGAACGACCCACCGGGGCGCTTGGGGTCCTTGAGGCCCGCACGCGTACGGCGGATGGCCTGCGACAGCGCCTTGATCGCGGCCTCCTGGCCGACGACGCGCTTGTGCAGCTCGTCCTCCATGTGCAGCAGGCGGCTGGACTCCTCCTCGGTGAGCTTGAAGACCGGGATGCCCGTGGCCATGGCCAGGACCTCGGCGATCAGCTCCTCGTCCACCTCGGCGACGGTGTCCAGGTCACCGGACTTCCACGCCTTCTCCTTGTCGGCGCGCTTCGCGGTGAGCTGCTTCTCCTTGTCGCGCAGGCCGGCGGCCTTCTCGAAGTCCTGCGCGTCGATCGCCGACTCCTTCTCGCGACGCGCCTCGGCGATCTCCTCGTCGAGCTCCTTGAGCTCCGGCGGGGCCGTCATGCGGCGGATGCGCAGGCGCGCGCCCGCCTCGTCGATGAGGTCGATCGCCTTGTCCGGGAGGAACCGGTCGTTGATGTACCGGTCCGCGAGCGTGGCCGCGGAGACGAGCGCGGAGTCCGTGATGGACACGCGGTGGTGCGCCTCGTAGCGGTCGCGCAGACCCTTGAGGATCTCGATCGCGTGGTTGAGCGACGGCTCGGCGACCTGGATCGGCTGGAAGCGGCGCTCCAGGGCCGGGTCCTTCTCGACGTGCTTGCGGTACTCGTCGAGCGTCGTCGCGCCGATGGTCTGGAGCTCGCCGCGCGCGAGCATCGGCTTGAGGATGCTCGCGGCGTCGATCGCGCCCTCGGCGGCTCCCGCCCCGACGAGCGTGTGGATCTCGTCGATGAACAGGATGATGTCGCCGCGCGTGCGGATCTCCTTGAGCACCTTCTTGAGGCGCTCCTCGAAGTCACCGCGGTAGCGCGAGCCGGCCACGAGGGCGCCGAGGTCGAGCGTGTAGAGCTGCTTGTCCTTGAGCGTCTCGGGCACGTCGCCGCGCACGATGTCCTGCGCCAGGCCCTCGACGACGGCGGTCTTGCCGACGCCGGGCTCGCCGATCAGCACCGGGTTGTTCTTGGTGCGGCGGCTGAGCACCTGCATGACGCGCTCGATCTCGAGGCTGCGCCCGATGACCGGGTCGAGCTTGCCCTCGCGCGCGGCCTGGGTGAGGTTGCGCCCGAACTGGTCGAGCACGGCCGACCCCGACGGCTGGCCCTCGGCGGGGCCGCCCGCGGCGACGGGCTCCTTGCCCTGGTAGCCGGACAGGAGCTGGATGACCTGCTGGCGCACCTTGTTGAGGTCGGCGCCCATCTTGGTCAGGACCTGGGCGGCGACACCCTCGCCCTCACGGATGAGGCCGAGCAGGATGTGCTCGGTGCCGATGTAGTTGTGGCCGAGCTGGAGCGCCTCGCGCAGAGACAGCTCGAGCACCTTCTTGGCACGCGGCGTGAACGGGATGTGCCCGCTCGGGGCCTGCTGGCCCTCGCCGATGATCTCGGTCACCTGGGTGCGGACGCCGTCGAGGGAGATCCCGAGGGACTCCAGCGCCTTGGCCGCGACACCCTCGCCCTCGTGGATGAGGCCGAGGAGGATGTGCTCGGTGCCGATGTAGTTGTGGTTGAGCATCCGTGCCTCTTCTTGGGCAAGGACGACGACCCGACGGGCTCGGTCTGTGAATCTCTCGAACATGTGCTGCTCCTCGTGAGCGGCGTACACCTGCCCGCCGGACGACGGGTACAAGCCTGACCGCATTGACTCTATGCGGTTCGAACGAGCCGCACCCCCTCCGTATGCCGTTGTTCGCCAGGGGCGTGAAAGAGGGGTCGGGCCGTGACCTGCGGGCGCGCCGGACGCCGTCGTGCGCAGATCACCCGGCCCGACACGCGCGCGGCGCGTTGACCGCGACGCGCGCCCCGGGCAGGCTCGGGAGTGCGCCCCGCACGGACGGCCAGAAGGGTGGCGAGAGCGATGCACCAGCCGGACCAGCAGCCCGAGGACCCGACCGCGCCGGGAGCCGACGAGCGAGCCGCACGGCCCGCGAGCGCGCCCGCCACGTGGGAGCAGGTCGTCGCCCGGTTCCACGGCGTCGTCGCCGAGGTGGACGACCCGCTGACGTGGGGCCTCGACCTCGACGAGGAGACGCTCACGGGGGCAGGGCACGGCGCCCACGACCCCGCGGAGGAGCGGTTCCTGCGCTCCTACGTGTCGTTCACCGGCGAGACGCTGGACGTCGAGACGCTGCGCGTCCTGGCCGCGCACGACGAGCAGGCGGAGGACATCGTCCGCACCGCCCTCAGCGGGGCGCTCGCCGCGCCGTTGCACTCCGACACCCCGGGCGACGACGACTTCCTCGACTCCTACCAGGAGTACCGCGCCGCGATGCGCGCGATCGTCGAGGAGGTCGACGTCGCGCCGGTCACGCGCACCACGTTCGTGGTCGACGGCGAGCCGCAGGCCTGCCTCCACGTCACCGTGCGGGAGCACGCGGCCGTGTACGTCCCGCTCGAGGACCGCGCGCTCGTCGTCTCGGGACCGGCCGACCTGCTCGCGCGCGTGGACGTCGTGACCCGCCCGCTGCGCAACATCCTCCAGGACGAGCCCGAACCGAGGTTCTGACGCCCTGATCGGCCCGACCCCGAACCCGGGGTTGTGGTCACCCAGGCCGCCGAACCCGGGGATACGGGTGGGTTCGGCGCCTGCGGGGACGACAAGCCCGGGTTCGACCGCACGTCGGTGACCCTCGGCCGTCGATCCGGGACGGGTGTCACGGGCGGATCGCGGTGTCGCGGCCTAGGGTCGAGTCAGCACCGGCGCCGGGTGACGGCGCCGGGACAGCACGCCGACGGCGCACGCGGTCGGCCGACCGGGCGGAGGTGGCGGGATGCGCGGCGTGATCGTCGGTGTGGACGGGTCGGAGGAGTCCGGCGGCGCGCTCGACTGGGCGCTGCGCGAGGCGGCGGACCGGGGCGTGCCGCTCACGGCCGCGCTGGCGTTCGAGTCGCGGCAGGGGTCGGGTGACGGCCCCGACGCGGCGGCCGACGAGAAGCGCGCGCTGGTGCAGGAGTGGCTGGACGCCGCGCACGCGCGCACGGGTCTGGCGCCGGACGCGGTAGCGGCCACCGCCGTCGCCGAGCGCGGCAGCCCCGCGGCGGTCCTGCTCGCCCTCGCCCAGCCCGGGACCGCCCAGCCCGTCCAGGACGACGTGCAGCTCGACCCGGGCGACGGCGACGACGCCGACCTGCTCGTCGTCGGGCGCTGCGGCCGGGGACGCCTCGGGCGCATGGTCCTCGGGTCGGTGCCGACCGCCGTCGTGCAGCACGCGACCGTCCCCGTGACCGTGGTGCGCGGCACGCCCGACGTGCGCCACGACCACGCCCGGCCCGTCGTGGTCGGGGTCGACGGGTCGTCGACGTCGGTCCAGGCGCTGCGGCACGGCGCGGACGTCGCGCGGCGCACGGGCGCGACGCTCGAGGCCCTGTTCTGCTGGCAGATCGTCTCGCTCGCGCCGCTCCCCGACTCGTGGGGATGGACGCCGCCGATCGACGACTACGAGAAGTTCGCCTCCCAGAAGCTCGATGCGGCGCTCGAGGCCGCGGGCGTCGACCTCCCCGACGACCGCCTCGTGCGCAGCGTGAAGCACGTGCACGCCGCGAAGGGGATCATCCAGGCGTCGTCGCACGCGGAGCGGCTCGTGCTCGGCAACCGCGGCGTCGGCGGGTTCGACCGCCTGCTGCTCGGGTCGGTGAGCCGGCACGCCGTCGAGTACGCGCACTGCCCGGTCACGGTCGTGCGGCCCCCGGACGCGACCCACCCCTCAGGCGCGCACGACGCCTGAGGGTTTCGCCCCTCGAAACGATTCGACGTCACCCGCCCCGCGGGTGGACCATGTGGCACGTGCAGATCGAGGACACCTACGACGGCTCCCGACCCGTCCGCACCGTCACCCGGCTCTTCGCGCCCCAGCGCGGGCGGCTCGCCGCCGCGGCGCTCGCCTTCGCCGTCAAGCACTCGCCCGTGTGGGTGATCCCGGCGCTCACCGCGACGGTGATCGACGTCGTCGTCGAGCACCGGCCGCTGCGCGAGCTGTGGATCACGGGCGCGGTCATGCTCGCCGTCGTCGCGCAGAACCTCCCGCTGCACACGCTCTACGTCCGGTGGCTCTCGACCGCCGTGCGCACGGTCGAGAACGGGCTGCGCATGGCGCTCTCGCGCCGGCTCCAGGAGCTGTCGATCGGCTACCACCGCCGCGTGAGCGCGGGCGTGCTCCAGGCCAAGATCGTGCGCGACGTCGAGAACGTCGTCGAGGCGTCGCGCACGACGTTCGACTCGGGCATGGCCGCGCTCACCACGCTCGTCGGCGCCATCGTGCTCACGGCCGTGCGCGTGCCGGAGTTCCTCGTGATCTTCGCGCTCACCGTGCCCGCCGCGGCGTGGCTCGTCGTCGCGATGCGGCGCCGCATGACCACCCGCAACGCCGCGTTCCGGGCCGAGGTGGAGAACATGTCGGCGCGGGTCGCCGAGATGACGCACCTCATCCCCGTGACGCGCGCGCACGCGCTCGAGGAGCGCGAGCTCGACCGCATGGGCTCGGTGCTGCACCGCGTGCGCGAGGCCGGGATCCGGCTCGACGTCGTCAACGGCCGCTTCGGCGCGTTGTCGTGGATCGTGTTCCAGGTGCTCTCCGTCGCCGGGCTCGTCGGCGCGGCGTGGGTCGCGTGGACGCAGACCTTCGCGGTGTCCCCCGGCGACGTCGTCATGCTGTCGAGCTACTTCGTCACCCTCACCGCGTCCGTCACCGGGCTGCTGAGCCTCGCGCCGATCATCACGAAGGGCCTGGAGTCCGTGCGGTCCATGGGCGAGGTGCTGGGCGAGCCCGACGTCGAGCGCAACGCCGGCAAGCGCGTCCTCGACCACGTCGAGGGCCGCGTCGCGTTCGAGGACGTCACGTTCGCGTACGACGACGTCCCTGCCCCGGGCGAGGAGCCCACGCTCGCGGTCGACCACCTCTCGCTGACGGCACGGCCCGGCGAGACGGTCGCCCTGGTCGGGGCCTCGGGGTCGGGCAAGTCGACCGTGCTCAACATGGTCATCGGGTTCCTCACGCCGACGTCGGGGCGCGTCCTGGTCGACGGCGTCGACACCGCGACGGTCGACCTGCGCTCGTACCGCCGGTTCCTCGCGGTCGTGCCGCAGGAGTCGATCCTCTTCGAGGGGTCCGTCCGCGACAACGTCACCTACGGCAGCCCCGACCTCACCGACGCCGCCGTCGAGCAGGCCCTGCGCGACGCGAACGCGTGGGACTTCGTCACCGAGATGGGCGGCCTCGACGCCGTGATCGGCCAGCGCGGCGGGCGCCTCTCCGGCGGGCAGCGCCAGCGCCTCGCCATCGCCCGCGCGCTCGTGCGCGACCCGCGCGTGCTCGTCCTCGACGAGGCAACGTCGGCCCTCGACACGACGTCCGAGCGGCTCGTGCAGGAGGCGCTCGGGCGGCTCATGCGCGGCCGGACGACGTTCGTCGTCGCCCACCGGCTCTCGACCGTCCGCGGTGCCGACAGGATCGTCGTCATGGACCACGGCCGCGTCGTCGAGGTCGGCAGCCACGACGAGCTCGTCGCCGCCGGCGGGACGTACGCGCAGATGCACGTGGCACCAGCCGCCTAGGCCTTAAGGGATCGCCAGGAGAACGTGAGCTCGCGCGCCACGATCTTCAGGTCTCCCGTGCCGAGCGCCATCTCATGGCTGAACCCCTCATCCAGAGGCAGTATCTCGTCGAGCATCATCGCGGGGTTCCCGTAGTAGTCCTCTCGCGCGGTGGCCAGGTCGTAGTCGAAGCTCTGCACGCCGGAGTAATCGAGGGTCAGGCCCTCACGGTGCTTCCACGGGCTCCCGTCGAAGACAACCGTCGCGTCGCCACCCCGCAGGATGACGCGACCGAGGACGAGGTCCTTGACGCACCGGTCGGACGTGAAGTCGTAGTGCGTCTCCTCCGCGATGAAGTCGCGCGCCCCGGGAGGGAGGGACCCGATGAGACCTGGCAGCACTTCCAGGTACCGGCGGGGATTGAAGGCGTAGCCCTGAAGCTCGTCCACCCAACCCGTCTCTACGTATCTCACGACCGCGTCATCTCCCAACCGTCCGTCATCACCGCTCCTCGTCACCTATGCTCCAGGCGAGCTCAGCGCATACCGATCAGCGCCGGGATCGAGATCGTCGTGGGGGCTCCGCGCGAACGCGAAGACGAGCCCTTCCCCCGGGCGATGGGCCTACCGTCACGGGCGTCTAGAGCTTGCGCAACCAGTCGCGATCCCCCGGCCAGGGATCCAAGCCGTCCCGGTATGCGGTGACGGCTCGAAGGTGCGGGAGGTCGTCAAGGACCCGTGCGTCGAGGAGTCGACCAGAGTCGGCGATCAACAGTTCCTCGAGCATCGGGCACCCCATCAGAGGCGCCAGGCTGATCTGTCGCCTCTGCCGTCGGTTGCGTGGTAGTTGAACACTGAGGCGGCGCAGTCGGGGCAACCGCCCGAACTCGTCCAGGCTCGCCACGGTTGCTCCCTCGACATCGACCCTCTCGAGGCGGGGGCTGCCAGAGAGACGAGGCTCGACCACGTAGTCGCTACTGCCCGCCTTGAACCCGAGGCGGAGCTCACGCAGGGAATCGAGGCTGCCGCTCCACTGTCGCGGTGGGCCCGGCACGAGCCTCTCCAGCGCGAGAAACTCCAAGCACTGCAGCTCGGTGAGGTCTCCACCGAGAGCACCCCCGGGTATCGCGAGAGAACGCAGTTTGGGTGCCGCCGTCGGTTGCACAGCTTCAGCGAGCGTGCCGTCAACCCACAGCACTTCGAGGTCGCGCAGAGTCTCCGCGGGGATGCCACCAAGTCGACGTCGCGCCTGGACCTGGAAGAACCGCAGATTCAGGTGCGACAGCCATCCCAGGTCGAGGGTCCCTCCCGAACGCTCCCGCGGTAGCAGCAGGACGCCGTCGATCCCGCGCCGCGCCAGAGCACTCAGCTCAGCCGATGACGGTTCGGTGGAGAGCTCGACCGTCTTGTATGGGCCGTAGCGATCGGCAGCCAGAAACTGAAAGCTTGGATTGAGCATCACGGCCGCACTGATCGCGGAGCGTGAGACGACAACCATGGCGAAGTGTCCAGGCAACGCCGTAGCACGAAGCTCAGGCTCGGCGGGACGCTCGTCGTTCCCGATCCGCTACCTGGCGTAGCCACCATCCCAGCCGACCCCATAGTGCTCTCCGTAGTCCAGCGCAGCGTCCCAGTCCTCGCCCCACGAGTTGTACACGACGGTCAGGGTGCGTGGCGGACGATAGAGCACGTCCCAACCGCTCGGTTCCGCGGGCATGAATCTCCACGCGCCACCCCGCGAGCTGGCCCGTCGTCGCCGAACCTGTCAACGTCGGCTCACCAGGTCGCGGCCTCGGTTCGTGGGATGTCATCGCCGTGACTGATCTTGGACCGGTGCGCCTCGGAAGGCGAAGACGAGCACGCGGACGGCCAGGACGGTCCCGACGAACCCGAGCGCCGCACCGAGGACGGCGAAGAGGCGCAGACCCTCGACGAGCTCGGGGCCGGAGTCCGCGGAGACCAGCACGACCGCCGCCACGACGGCCGCCGCAGCGATGACCGTGGACACGACCTGCTGCACGAGGCCGGTGACGAACGCGCGGTCGTCGGGGTGGGCGAACGACCGGACGTTGACGGTGAGCCGCCCGGCCTCGACGTCGCTCGTGATCTTCGCGAGCCGGCGCGGGAGCCGTTCGAGCTCGGGTGCGAGGCCGAGGAAGAGGCTCGTCGCGCGCTCGCGCAGGCCCTCCGGCGTGACGACGCGGCGCACGAGCGGCTGTGCGGTCGCGCGGGCCCCGGCGACGAGGTCGAACGCGGGGTCGATGAGGCGCAGCGTCCCCTCGAGCGACGTGAACGTGCGGAACGCGGCGGCGACCTGCGACGGCACGGCGAGCCCCGCGTCGGTGACGAGCCGGAACAGCGCGGTGAACATCGCGCCGCTCGCGCCCGCGCCGCGGAACCGCACGATCACCTGCCCGACGGCGCGCTCCAGGCGGCGCACGTCGAGGTCGGCCGGGGCGTCGAGCAGCTCGAGCAACGCGTCGGTCGCGGCGACGGCGTCGTCGGCGTCGACCGCGAGCAGCACGGCCGCGAGCGCCAGGCGCTCGGGCTCGCCGAGACGCCCGACGGAGCCCATGTCGAGCAAGCCGAGGCGGCCGTCGGCGGTGACGAGCACGTTGCCGGGATGCAGGTCGGCGTGGAACGTGCCCGCGACGAGCACCTGCTCGAGCGTCGCGGTGAGGAGCCGGGAGGCGAGGTCGGCGCGCACGGCGTCGTCCAGGCCAGCGAGGACGTCCGAGGCGCGGCCGACGGGAACACCGTCGAGCCGTTCCATGACGAGCAGGGTCGTCCCCGACAGCTCGGGGTAGACCTCCGGGACGCGGACGCGCGGACCCACCGCCGCGCCGTCACCGTCGTCGTCGCCGTCAGGACGCGGCTCCCCCATCGCGCCCCGCTCGAGCGCCGCGCGCAGCGCGAGCGTGTTCTCCAGCTCGACCGTGTAGTCGAGCTCCTCGCGCAGCGACGCCGCGAACCCGTCGGCGAGGTCGACGACGCCGAGCGAGCGCCCCCACGCGGTGTCGCGCTCGATGCGGCGCGCAAGACGACCGAGGATCGCCAGGTCCGTCTCGACCTGCGCCCGCGCGCCGGGGCGCTGGACCTTGACCACGACCTCGCGCCCGTCGGGCAGCCGGGCCGCGTGCACCTGCCCGACCGAGGCCGACGCGAGCGGCTCGGGCGAGAACTCGGCGAACGCCTCGTCGATCGGCCGCCCGAGCGCGCCCGTGACGGCCGCCTCGACCTGCGACCACGGTGCGGGCGGGACCTCGCTCTGGAGGGTCGCGAGCGCGTCGGCGAACGTGGCGGGGAGCAGGTCGCGCCGCGTCGAGAGGACCTGGCCGAACTTCACGAACGTCACGCCCGCGTCGCTCAGGGCGTCGCGGAGCGCGGCGGCCTGTCGGCGCTGGTCGGTGCGCGAGAGCCGCGACCCGTCGGGCTGCCGCGCCCCGCGCGTGAGCGCCCCGCCGAGGCCGTGCCGCACGCCGATCGCGAGGATCTGCGCGTACCGCCGGGTCTCGCGACGCCCCTGCCGCAGGCCGCGCAGGGCGCGCCACGGGCCGGGCACGGAGCCGGTCGGCACCAGCAGCTCGAGCACGAGCAGCACGCACAGCCCCAGCACGAACGCCCAGGCGAACGCGAGGACGATCGCCACGAGCGCGACGCCGGGCGCGACGGTGAGCGTCCCGTCCGCGCGCGACCAGCCGACGTCGAGCAGGCCGTTGGTGAGCACCCACGACGCGACGGAGAGCATGGCGAACGCCACCACGGCGGAGCGGATCCAGCCGACCGCCGCCCCCATGACGCGCCGCGCCGTCGCCGCGAGGAGAAGGAGCATGACGACCGTGAAGACGATGCCGACGAGACCGACGAAGAACCCGGAGACGACCTGCATGACCGTCACTCTTCCCGACGCCGCCAGGAATCACCATCACACCCCGCGGCGCGCCACCGGGGCGGGCACCGCGTCGCCGGGCGCGGCATGATGGAGCTCCCCGACAGGTCGGAGCCCCGATGACGAACGTCGACCTTCTCACCGACGCCCACCTCACCCACGCCCGGACCGCCCCGAACGGGCGCAGCGCCGAGGTCGTGCTGCACGACGGCCCCCTGCGGCAGACGATCCTCGCGCTGCGCGCGGGCGTCGAGCTCGGGGAGCACAACTCGCCGCCCGCGGCGTCGATCCAGGTGCTGCGCGGGCGCGTCCGCGTCACGGCGCTCGGCGAGGGCGACGTCGAGCTGGGCGCGGGCGAGCTCCGGGTCCTCACGCACGAGCGCCACGCCGTGGGCGCCATCGAGGACTCGGCGTTCCTCCTCACGACGGTGACGAGCATCCCCGACGCCTGAGCGACGGCACGATCCCCGTCGAACCCGGGATCTCGGGTCACCGGGGCTCGGCCGTGCCCGGCGACCCCGGGTTCGGCGGTCGTCAGCGCCGCACGGCCAGCGCCGCGAGGGTGAGCGCGACGGCGTCCTCCGCGACCGCGCCCGGCCAGTCGGGGCGTGACCCGACGGCGAGGCGACGCCAGGCCGCGCCGCCCCACGTCCCGACGGCCGCGCCCGCGGCGCCGGCCACCGCGGCGGCGACGACGCCCGCCGGGCCCGTGCGGTGCCGGGCCAGGAGGATCCCTCCGGCGGCACCGCTCCCGAGCCGGAACACCGGCCCGGGCGGGTCGAGGCGGCTCGGTGTCCGCGGCAGCTTGTCGCCCACCATC
>NZ_LUAZ01000058.1:0-22006 GCF_001647255.1 Cellulosimicrobium sp. I38E | reverse complement strand
GCTCCCTCGCGCTCCGGTTCGTCGGCGCCGGGGGAGCACAGGGGCCAGCGCTCGCCGACGAACCGGAGCGCGAGGGAGCCGAGCACGGCAGCGACGAGCGAGCCGGCGAGGATGCCGATCTTGGCCTGCTCGATGAGGGCCTCGTCGTCGAACGCGAGCTCGGCGATGAAGAGCGAGATGGTGAAGCCGATGCCGGCCAGGATCGCCCCGCCGAGCAGGTGGGAGTAGCGCACGCGACCGGGGAGGTCGCCGAGCCCGAGGCGCAGGGCGAGCGTCGCGGCGCCGAAGATGCCGACGGCGTTGCCCACGACGAGCGCGACGGCGACGCCGATCGTCACGGGCGACGTCGCCGCGGTCCGGAGCGACTCGGCGTCGAGCTGCACGCCCGCGTTGGCGAGGCCGAACACGGGCACGACGACGTACGCGCTCCACGGGTGCAGGACGCGCTGGAGGCGTTCGCTCGTGGGCACCGCCGCGCGCGCGGCGAGCTCGGTGAGGTGCTCGCGCTCCGCCGTCGTCTCCTGCGCGAGGCGTTTGGCGTACTTGGGCACGACGGCGACGTCCACGGGCCGCGACGAGCGCGACGGCACGAGCAGGCCCACGAGGACGCCCGCGAGCGTCGCGTGGACGCCGGACGCGTAGACCGCGCCCCACAGCGCGATCCCGGCGAGCGCGTACGGGGTGAGCCGCCAGACGCCGAGCCAGCGCAGCGCGAGGATGACGACGACGAGCACGGCGGCGACGAGCAGCCCCGGGAGCCACAGGTCGTCGGTGTAGAAGAGCGCCATGACGGTGATGGCGCCGATGTCGTCCACGACGGCGAGCGTGAGGAGGAAGAGCCGGAGCTGGTCCGGGCAGCGCGGTCCGAACAGGGCGAGGATCCCCACGAGGAACGCCGTGTCGGTCGACATGACGATGCCCCAGCCGTGCTGCGCGGGGGAGCCGGCGTTGAACGCGACGTAGATGAGGGCGGGGACGGCGAGCCCGCCGAGCGCGCCGAGCGCGGGCACGGCGACGGTCCGGCGGTTGCGGAGCTCGCCGCTCGTCACCTCACGGTTGATCTCGAGCCCGATGACGAGGAAGAACACCGCCATCGCGGCGTCGTTGACCCAGTGGTGCAGGTCCATCTCGAACGACCACGGCCCGACGTGCCAGCCCGCCGTCGCCGACCACAGGTCGTCGTAGGCGCCGGACCAGGCGGAGTTCGCCCAGACCAGCGCGACGACGGTCGCGACGAGCAGCAGCACCGCGCCGCCCGCCTCGGTCGCGAGGAACGACCGCAGGGAGGGCGCGACGGGACGCAGCTGGAAGCGCAGCGGCGGGCCCGGCCGGGCGGGGACGCGGACGATCGGGAACGACGACGGCGGAGCGGGTTCGGTCACGGGGCCTCCGGGTGGTCGGGGACGGGCGACGCCCCCGGCGTCGGACCTTCGGTCGGTACCTGCGGTCCGACCGTGGGTCGGACCTGCGCTGGGACAACTCTTCCGGGCGGCAGTTCCTTCCGCAACGGGCCCGCGGGATCCGGTCTCTCCACCGGTTGTCCACACTGTGGAAAAGTTCTTCCGAAAGCCTTGTGTCGTCGGTCACGCGCTGCTAGCGTCGTGAATGCCAACGGCGGGCCCGGGCCGAGCGACACGCTCGGTGGTCGACGCGATCGATCCGACACCGGCAGCTACCTACCAGGCGGAAGTGACAACTCGCCTGCAGCGGCCCGCCGGCCGCCTCCTCCCGGGTCACCGACGAGCCGGAAGCCGGAGGCGGAGCACCCGGCGTCGCTGCCCGAACCGTGGAGACTCACCATGGACACTCTTGTCGTGGACGCAGCACACCTGGACCGAGCCGTCGCCCTCGCGGTCGACAGCGTCGCGAACGCCGGAGGACCCTTCGGCGCCGTGATCGTCACCGCCGACGGGCAGGTGTTCGAGGGCAACAACCGGGTCACGCAGGACAACGACCCCACCGCGCACGCCGAGGTCACCGCGATCCGTCGCGCGTGCGCCGCGCTCGGCACGTTCGACCTCACCGGCGCGACGCTCTACTCGAGCTGCGAGCCGTGCCCCATGTGCCTCGCGTCCGCTCTCTGGGCGCGCGTGCAGACCGTGTACTTCGCCGCCGACCGCCACGACGCCGCGAGCGCCGGGTTCGACGACGCGGAGTTCTACGAATTCTTCGCCGCCGACCCCGCCGACCGGAGCATGCAGGTCGTGCACGAGCGCACGGCCACCGCCACCGCGCCGTTCGACGCCTGGCGCGTCCTCGAGTCCCGGATCGAGTACTGACCGGCCGCCGCGCCGTTCAGCACCGCGATCTCGCACCGAAAGGACACAAGGACGTGACCCTCCTCGGCATGCGGCGGGAGACCGCCGAGAACGACGACGCACGCGGTACCGGCCCGGCCACCGGCCGGCTCGACCGCTTCTTCAAGATCACCGAGCGCGGCTCGACCACGGGGCGCGAGCTCCGCGGCGGCCTGGTGACCTTCTTCGCGATGGCGTACATCGTCATCCTCAACCCCCTCATCCTCGGCGGGACGAGCGCCGAGAACGCGCCCGTCGACGTCGCGGGCGGGTGGCTCCAGACGGCGCAGGTCGGGGCGATGACCGGCCTCGCCGCCGGCGGGCTGACCATCCTGTTCGGCCTCGTCGCGAACCTCCCGTTCGCGCTCGCTGCCGGGCTGGGCATCAACTCGTTCCTCGCCGTCGCCGTCATCGGCGACGTCACGTGGCCCGAGGCGATGGGGCTCGTGCTCGTCAACGGCCTGCTCATCGTCCTGCTCGCCGTGACGGGCGCGCGGTCGGCGATCTTCAACGCCGTCCCGCGCCAGCTCAAGGCCGCGATCACGGTCGGCATCGGCCTGTTCATCGCGTTCATCGGGTTCGTCGACGCGGGGTTCGTCACGCGCACCCCGGGTGGACCGCCTGTCCAGCTCGGCGACGGCGGGTCGATCACCTCGGTCCCGACGCTCGTGTTCGTCGTCGGTCTGCTGACCATGGGCATCCTCGTGGCGCGCAAGGTCAAGGGCGGGCTGCTCATCGGGCTCGTCGCGACGACGGTCGTCGCGATCGTCGCCGAGGCCGTGCTGCAGCTCGGTCCCGCGTCCGACGACAACCCCGGCGGCTGGCACCTCACCGTCCCGACGCTGCCGAGCTCCCTCGTCTCCGTGCCGGACCTCAGCCTGTTCGGGCAGTTCTCGTTCGGTGCGTTCGACCGGATCGGGGCGCTCGCGGCGACGATGCTCGTGTTCACGCTGTTCTTCACGAACTTCTTCGACGCCATGGGCACGATGACGGGGCTCGCCAAGCAGGGCGGCCTCGCCGACGCGGACGGCAACTTCCCGCGCATCAAGTCGGCGCTCGTCGTCGAGGGCGTGGGCGCGGTCGTGGGCGGCGCGACGTCGTCGTCGTCGAACACGGTGTTCGTCGACTCGGCCGCGGGCGTGGGCGAGGGTGCGCGCACGGGCCTCGCCTCGGTCGTCACGGGCGGGCTGTTCCTCGTCGCGATGTTCCTCACGCCGCTCACGGCGGTCGTGCCGATCGAGGTCGCGAGCGCGGTCCTCGTCGTCGTGGGCGCGATGATGATGGGCCAGATCAAGGAGATCGACCTCACCGACTTCACGGTGACGCTGCCGGTGTTCCTGACGATCGTGACGATGCCGCTCACGTACTCGATCGCGAACGGCATCGGCATCGGGTTCGTCACGTGGGTCCTGCTGCGGTTCGCGTGCGGCAAGGCGCGCGACGTCCACCCGCTCCTGTGGGTGGTCGCGGCCGGGTTCGTCGTGTACTTCGTGCGCGGTCCCCTGACCGCGGTCGTGGGAGGCTGACCTCGACATCGACCGCACGGCCGACGGGTCGCCCGCTCCTCCGGGTGGCCCGTCGGCGTGCACGGCACCGAGGGAGGACGTGGCATGGCCGGCAATTCGCGCGTGAGCGTCGACGAGCACCGCGCGGACGTGGCGGCGCTCCTCGCCCCCCTCGTCGAGGCGGCCCGACGGCGCACGCGCACCGAGGACGTCCTCCTCGCCGCCGCGCTCGGCCGGGTCCTCGCGGGCGACCTCGTCGCGCCCGTCGCCGTCCCGCTGTTCCGCAACTCCCAGATGGACGGGTACGCCGTCCGAGCCGCGGACGTCGCCGGGGCGAGCGCGGACGCGCCCGTCCGGCTCGCCGTCGCGGCGGAGATCCCCGCTGCGCCGGGCGTCCCGCCGCGGCTCGCGCCGGGCACCGCGGCCCGCATCATGACCGGCGCGCCCGTGCCCGAGGGCGCGGACGCCGTCGTCCCCGTCGAGGACACCGTGGCGGGGACGTTCGCTGGTGCGTCGCGGCCCGACGTCGCGGCTCCCACGGGGGACGATCCCGCCGGTCTCGGGGCGAGCCACGCCGTCGAGGTCCGGGTGCCGCGTTCGGCGGGGGACTTCGTGCGGGAGGCGGGCTCCGACGTCCGGTCCGGGGACGTGCTCCTGCCGGACGGCACCGTCCTCGCGCCGCACCACCTGGCCGCCGCCGCGGCGTGCGGGGTGGGGAGCGTGCGCGTGGTCGGCAGGCCGCGCGTCGCCGTCCTGTCGACGGGGTCCGAGCTCGTGGGACCGGGGGAGACGCCGGGGCCGGGGCAGGTCTTCGACGCCAACGCCGACGCGCTCGGGGCCGCCGTCCGGCGCGCGGGCGGCGACGTCGTGCTCACGGCCCGGTGCGGGGACGACGCGGCGCGGTTCGCCGCCGTGCTCGCCGAGGCGACCGCGGTCGCGGACCTCGTCGTGACGTCGGGCGGCGTGTCGCAGGGGGCGTACGAGGTCGTCAAGGACGTGCTCGGAGGCTCCGGCGCCCCCGGCGGTCAGGACGCCGATCGGGAGGTCGGACGGGCGGCCTCGCCGGGCGTCACGTTCCGGTCGGTCGCGATGCAGCCCGGCGGGCCGCAGGGGTTCGGCACCGTGCACGGGACGCCCGTGCTCACGTTCCCGGGCAACCCGGTGAGCGCCCAGGTGTCGTTCGCGATGTTCCTGCGCGAGCCGCTCGAGCGCGCGGCGGGGCTGCCCGCCGTCGACCGGGTCCGCACGGCGGTCCTCGCCGACGCGCTCTCGTCGCCCGCGGGCAAGCGCCAGCTCCTGCGCGGCGCGACCGGCCCCGGCGGCACGGTGCGCGTCGTCGGGGGAGCGGGGTCGCACCTCGTCGCGTCGATGGCGCGGGCGGACGTGCTCGTGGACGTCCCCGCCGACGTGACACAGTGGGACGCCGGGACCGAGGTGGAGGTACGAGAGCTGTGAGCGAGACGCAGGGCGAGTCCGCAGTCGCTGCCCAGGGTGCGGCGGCCGCGGGCGTGAGCCGCGTGACGACCGACGTGCTGGACGACGTCGTGTCGCGCGCCGTTGAGGAGGCGGTCGCGAGCCCGGAGTGCGGCGCCGTCGTGACGTTCCGCGGGGTCGTGCGCGACGTCGACGGCGGCCGCGGCGTGAGCCGGCTCGACTACGAGGCGCACCCCGACGCGACCGCGGTGATCCGGCGGTGCGTGGCCGGCGTGGCGGCCGAGACCGGGCTGCGGGTCGCCGCCGTCCACCGGTACGGGACCTTGGGGATCGGCGACGTGGCGCTCGTCGCGTCGGCGGCCGCGGGCCACCGCCGCGAGGCGTTCGAGGCGTGCTCGCTGCTCGTCGAGCGCATCAAGGCCGAGGTGCCGATCTGGAAGCGCCAGCACTTCGACGACGGCGTCTCGGAGTGGGTCGGGCTGTAGCGGCACGCTCCACGGGACTGCGCCGACGAACGCCGAGAGGCGAGAAGCGGCCCCCGGTCACGGCCGGGGAGGGGCTGCTTCTCGCCTCTCGTGCGTCGGGCTGCGGGATCCGCCGAGCGACGACGATGTCGGGCGGGACGCTCCCGGTCGCGCGCTCGTCGCGCGGGCCGGGGTTGGGACGGGTCGGTCAGCGCGCGGCCGGGCGGTTGTCGAGCAGCATGCCGATGCCGAGCCCGACGGCGGTGCCGAGGACGAGGCCGAACCAGCTCAGCACGACCGTCCCGACGACGGCGCCGATCGCCGCGCCCAGGACGCTCTTGGTCCCGGCCTTCCAGCTGTCGGACCGCTCGTCGGTGCGGTAGATCGGCAGCGCGGAGGTGGTGTTGTCCGGCGTCGTCGTGGGCGCGTCGGAGGTCGCGGGGCGGTTGGTGGGTGCAGGGGAGATCGTCGTCACGGCATCCATGGTAGGAAGGTCCGTCGCGCGTGACCTGGGCAGACGCGTCGTGGTGACCGGCTTCACCCTATGATCTGCGCCACCGCGGACGGCATACGGTGGTGCCCGCGGTGCGCGGAGCGAGGTCTGGTGAGGAGGTGCCGTGGGCAGTGCGCAGGAGCCGTCTCCTGAGCTTGCGGCACTCGCCGCACGAACAGGTGTCGGCGCGCCCGGGCCGGATGACGGCGAGCACTGGCGCTGGTGGGTGTACTCGAGCGCGGTCGAGGACCCGACCACCTGGACCGTCCTCTTTCGGCTGGTCTCCCAGGAGTCGGACCCTCACCTGGCGGAGTCCGTCGTTCTCCTGATGATCGAACGTGTCGACGCAGGGTCGGCGATGGAGTGGGTCGACCTTCTGCCGGCGGACTTCCAGGGCCTTCCGCGGGCGCGTCTGCGGGACGTCATGGTTCGCGACGGAGTTCTCGCAGGGCGACACGTCGCCGTCGACGACGTGTCGGGATGGACGCGCTGGCTCCAGCGTGAGGTCGCGGGGTCGTCGGAGTCTCAGGAGGTGCTGTCGGTGCTGGAAGCGTCGGGCGCGACGAGGCGGATCCGGGGACTGGCGCGCGAGCGGATGATCGCGCTACGTCGCCGCGACCGAGGGCACTGAGAGCCTCGGCCTCAGCCGCCGATCGCGCCCATGCTGCGCGACGTCGGCGCGAACGCGTCGGCGGCGAGCGTGGGGGCGTCGCTCCCGTGCGCGAGCGGCTTGCGCCACATCGCGCCCTGCCACGCGCGGGCGAGGGCGTCGTCGCGCTCGTCCTCGGTGAGGTCCGCGGAGCGCAGGACCGCGCGCAGGTCGGTCTCGTCGTCGCCGAACAGGCACGAGCGGACCGTGCCCTCGGCCGTGAGGCGCGTGCGGTCGCACGCGCCGCAGAACGAGCGCGTGACGGACGCGATGATCCCGACGGTCTGGGGTCCGCCGTCGACGAGCCACTCCTCGGCGGGTGCGGACGGGTCGTCACGGCCGACCTCGAGCAGGTCGAAGCGGGTGCCGAGCACGGCGAGGAGGTCCGTCGCGGAGACGAGGTCGTCCCGCGTCCAGTGCCCGTCGGCGTCGAGCGGCATCTGCTCGATGAAGCGCAGGTGGCACCCGTGGTCCACCGCCCAGGCGAGCAGGTCGGCCGCGCCCGCCAGCGTCTCGGGCATGAGCACCGCGTTGAGCTTGACCGGCGCGAGCCCGGCGGCGAGCGCGGCGCGGATCCCGGCGAGCACGTCGGGCAGGCGGTCGCGGCGCGTGAGGCGCGCGAAGTCCGCACGGTCGACGGAGTCGAGCGAGATGTTCACGCGGTCGAGGCCGGCGGCGACGAGCTCGTGGACGCGCTTGTCGAGCCCGATCGCGTTGGTCGTCAGCGAGAGCGACACGTCGGGCGCGGACGCGCGCGCGGCGCGCAGGATGTCCACGAGGTCGCGGCGCATGAGCGGCTCGCCGCCCGTGAACCGGACGTCGGTGATGCCGAGGCGGTCGACGGCGACGCGCACGACGCGGCCGATCTCGTCGGGGGTGAGGAGGTCCTCGCGGGGGATCGCGGGCAGCCCTTCGGCGGGCATGCAGTAGGTGCAGCGCAGCGAGCACTTCTCGGTGATCGAGATGCGCAGGTCGCGCGCCACACGCCCGTAGCGGTCGACGAGCGCGTCGGTCGCAGGACGACCCGGGTCGAGGTCCGGCGGGCCGGCCGCGGGCGCGACCGACCGGAGCCTGGGCATCCCGAGCGAGACCGCGGTCATGGCCCGATCGTAGACGTTCCTGACGCCGGACCCGTGACCAGCGGTTCCGACCCGTGCTAGCGTGGAGTCCGTCGAATGGAAGTTCACTTCCATTCAGCGGAACACTCGCGGAACATGTGGCGAGGGTTTCAGGGCGGATTCAAGCCCTGTGTTTCCGGCGCGTCACAGCGGACGCGACCTCGGACACGCAGGGGACTCACCGCAAGGGTTCACTGGAAGGACGCCGGTTCGCCGGCACCCTGGCGGAAGCGAGGCCCACGATGCTCCAGATCGTCGACCAGCTCGCCCCGTGGCTCGGCCCGGGGCAGCCCCCGTTCGCCGTCGCGACGGTGGTCGCGGCGTCCGGCTCCGTGCCGCGACCGGTCGGCACCGCGATGGCCGTGCGCGCCGACGGCGCCGTCCTCGGCAGCCTGTCCGGCGGGTGCGTCGAGGGCGCGGTGCACGCCGCCGCGCTCGACGCGATCGCCTCGGGCGCGAGCCACCGCGAGACGTTCGGCTACAGCGACGAGGACGCGTTCGCCGTCGGGCTGAGCTGCGGCGGCACGCTCGACGTCCACGTCCAGCCCGTCCTCCCCGGCGACGACGCGGCGCGCGCGCTCGCCGCGGTCGTGGCACGGCCCGACGGCGGTGGGGCGCCTGTGGCGCTCGTGCGCCGGATCGACGGATCGCGCCGCACGGCGGCGCTCGTCGACGATCCCGCGACCGCGAGCGAGCACGCCGTCGCCGCGGCGATCCGCGACCTCGTCGGACCCGACGCACTCGATGCCGCGACCGCGCAGGTGGTCGCCGTCCTGCGCGCCGGTGGCACGGCGACCGTCCACGCGGCGCACGGTGTGCCCGGCGCTGCCGCGAGCCCGTCGTCGCACCCGGGCCCGGACCGTGCACCCGCGCACGCGGACGCGTGCGACGAGGTCGAGCCCGTCACGCTGCTCGTCGAGACCCGCCTGCCCGCGCCGCGGTTCCTCGTGTGCGGGGCCAACGACTTCGCCGGCGCGCTCGTGCGGCACGTGCGCCTGCTCGGGTACCGCGTGACGCTGGTCGACGCACGCGAGGTGTTCGCCGACGCCCGACGGTTCCCCGAGGCGGAGGTCGTCGTCGAGTGGCCGGACCGGTACCTCGCTACGGAGGCCGGGGCGGGGCGCATCGACACCCGGACGGCCGTCGCGGTCCTCACGCACGACGCGAAGTTCGACGTGCCGCTCCTGCGGCTCGCGCTCGACCTGCCGCTCGCGTACGTCGGGGCGATGGGCTCGCGCCGCTCGCACGCGCAGCGGGCCGCGGCCCTGCGCGCGGAGGGCGTGACCGAGGCGGCGCTCGCGCGCCTCCGCTCGCCCATCGGCCTGGACCTCGGGGCCGTCACACCGGAAGAGGTCGCCGTCTCGATCACCGCGGAGCTCGTCGCGACCCGGCACGGCCGGGCCGCCGTCGTCCCGCTGAGCGGCACGGACGGGCCGATCCACGCCGACCCGCCGTCCGGGTCGCCTGCCCACCACCCCGCGACCGCGGCCGCGCCGCTCCCCGAGGAGGCCTCCTGATGGACCTGAGCACCGTCACCGACCTCGTCCCGACCGTCGACCCGGGCGAGTGGCGCGAGGGCGACGCCTGGCTCGCGGGCGGCACCGTCCTGTTCTCCTACGGCAGCCAGACGCTGCGGCGCCTGCTCGACCTGACGAGCGCCGGGTGGCCCGCGCTCACCGTCACCGACGACGGCCTCGAGATCGCGGCGACCTGCACGGTCGCCGAGCTGTGGGCGTTCGAGGAGAGCCGCCAGGCCGTGCCCGTGCGCGAGCGCTGGTCAGCGCTGGACCTCGTGCGCCCGTGCTGCGACAGCTTCGTCGCGTCCTTCAAGATCTGGAACACCTCGACCGTCGGCGGCAACGTCTGCACGTCCCTGCCCGCGGGCCCGATGATCTCGCTCACCGCCGCGCTCGACGGCGTCGCGGAGGTCTGGGGACCGGGCGGCACCCGGCGGACCCAACCGGTCGCCGAGCTCGTCACGGGCGAGCTGCGCAACACGCTCGCGCCGGGCGAGCTCCTGCGCGCGATCCGCGTGCCCGACCACGCGCTGCGCTCGCGCACCGCGTTCCGGCGCCTGTCCCTCTCGAACCTCGGGCGCTCGGGGGTGCTGCTGATCGGTCGGGTCGACCCGCCGGACGCCGGGGGAGGGTTCGTCCTGACCGTCACCGCCTCGACCCGCCGGCCCGTGCAGCTCCGCTTCCTCGCGGACGCGTCGCCCACGGCCGCCGACCTCGCCGCAGCGCTCGACGCCGCGATCCCGCCCGACCTCTACCACGACGACATCCACGGGCTGCCCGAGTGGCGCCGGGACATGACCTACCGCCTCGGCGAGGAGATCCGCTCCGAGCTCCTCACCGGGCTCCTCGACGGCACGACCTCGGACGGAGGCCTCCGATGACCACGCTCGACCCCCGCCCGGCTCCGCCCGTGACGATCGACGGCCGCGCGGCACAGGGCGAGCCTCGCGCCGGGCAGTGCCTGCGCACGTACCTGCGCGAGCAGGGCGCGCTCGGCGTCAAGAAGGGCTGCGACGGTGGCGACTGCGGTGCGTGCACGGTGCACGTCGACGGCGTGCCGGTGCACTCGTGCGTCTACCCCGCGCGGCGGGCGGCGGGCCACGAGGTGACGACCATCCAGGGGCTCGCGGCGACGTCGTGCGCCGGCGGTGGGGTCGATGGGGACGAGCGCGGCGTGTGCGACCACGACCCCCACGGCCCGCAGGACGCGCTGCACCCCGTGCAGCGGCAGTTCCTCGACGCGCAGGGGTTCCAGTGCGGGTTCTGCACCGCCGGGATGATCATGACCGCCGCGACGTTCGACGACGCGCAGCGCGCGAACCTGCCGCGCAACCTCAAGGGGAACCTGTGCCGCTGCACCGGCTACCGCGCGATCGAGGACGCCGTCCTCGGTCGCGGCGACACGACGGGGACCGCCCCGGGCACGGGGGAGCGCGCCCCGTCGGGCGCTGACCATGCCTCTCCCTCGAGGGACCACGCCTCTACCTCGGCGGACCGCGCCTCTACCTCGGCGTTCGGGCGGGACGTCCCCGCGCCGGCCGGGCGCGGGGTCGTCACCGGGACGGCGCGCTACACGCTCGACGTCGACCCCGCCGATTACCCGGGCCTGCTCCACATGAAGCTCGTGCGGTCGCCGCACGCGCACGCGCGGGTCGTCGCGATCGACACCTCCGCGGCGCTCGCGGTGCCGGGGGTGCACGCCGTCCTCACGCACGAGGACGCGCCCGCGACCCGGTTCTCGACCGCGCAGCACGAGCTGTTCACCGACGACCCCGACGACACGCGGGTCCTCGACGACGTCGTGCGGCACGTCGGACAGCGCGTCGCCGCCGTCGTCGCCGAGACCGTCGCGGCGGCCGAGGAGGGCGTGCGCCGGGTCCGCGTCGAGTACGAGGTGCTGCCCGCCGTCGTCGACCCCGAGGAGGCCATGGCGCCCGGCGCCCCGCTCGTGCACCCCGAGCTCGACGCCGCCGACGCGCGCGTCTCGCGCCCCGAGGCCAACGTCGTCGCCGAGGTGCACTCCGAGCTCGGCGACGTCGAGCGCGGTCTCGTGGAGGCCGACGTCGTGCACGAGGCCACGTACCGCACCCACCGCGTGCAGCACGCCGCGCTCGAGACGCACTGCGCCGTCGCGTCGCTCGACGACGACGGGCGGCTCGTCGTGCGCTCGTCCACCCAGGTCCCGTTCCTCGCGCGGCGCCACCTCGCGCGCGTGCTCGACCTCGACCCGGAGCGCGTGCGCGTGCTGTGCGAGCGCGTGGGCGGCGGGTTCGGCGGCAAGCAGGAGGTGCTCACCGAGGACGTCGCGGCCCTCGCGACGCTGCGGCTCGGACGGCCCGTGCAGCTCGAGCTGACCCGCACCGAGCAGTTCGTGGGCACGACGACGCGCCACCCCTTCCGCATCCGGGTGCGCGCGGGCGCGCGTCGCGACGGGACGCTCACCGCGCTGCACCTCGACGTGCTCAGCAACACGGGCGCGTACGGCAACCACGGCCCCGGGGTGATGTTCCACGGGTGCGGCGAGTCGCTCGGGGTGTACCGGTGCGAGAACAAGAAGGTCGACGCCCACTGCGTCTACACGAACACCGTGCCGGCGGGCGCGTTCCGCGGGTACGGGCTGTCGCAGATGATCTTCGCCGTCGAGTCCGCCGTCGACGAGCTCGCGCAGCAGCTCGGCATGGACCCGCTCGAGCTGCGGCGGCGCAACGTCGTGCTCGACGGCGACCCCATGCTCTCCACGCATCCGACGCCCGAGGAGGACGTGCTCTACGGCAGCTACGGGCTCGACCAGTGCCTGGACCTCGCCGCGGACGCCCTCGCGCGGGGCCGGGCCCGCGACGTCGCCACGTACGGGGCGGGCGTGGGGTCCGGGCCGGACGCGCTCCCGGACCTCGGCCCCGAGTGGGGCGTGGGCGAGGGCACCGCGCTCTCCATGATCGACACGGTGCCCCCTCGCGGGCACTACTCCCATGCGCGCGTGCGGCTGCGGGCCGACGGCGTGGTCGAGGCCGAGGTCGGGACCGCCGAGTTCGGCAACGGCACCACGACCGTCCACGCCCAGCTCGTCGCGAGCGCGCTCGGGCAGGACGCCGGGGACGTCGTCGTGCGCCAGTCCGACACCGACCTCGTCGAGCACGACACCGGCGCGTTCGGGTCTACCGGCACCGTGGTGGCGGGCAAGGCGTCTCTGGCGGCCGCGCAGGACCTCGCCGAGGCGGTGCTCAAGGTCGCCGCCGGCGTCGCGGGCGCCGCGCCCGGCGACTGCCGGCTCGTGCCCGGCGGCGTCGACTGCGCCGGGACGGTCCTGCCGCTGGCCGACGTCGCGCGCGCGGCGGCCGACGCCGGGATCGCACTCGTCGCTGAGGGCCGCTGGGGCGGCACCCCGCGCTCCGTCGCGTTCAACGTCCACGGCTTCCGGGTCGCGGTGCACCGCGGGACGGGGGAGATCCGCATCCTCCAGTCCGTCCAGGCCGCCGACGCCGGCGAGGTCGTCAACCCGCGCCAGTGCCGCGGCCAGGTCGAGGGCGGCATCGCGCAGGCCCTCGGCGCGGCGCTCTACGAGAACGTGATCGTCGACGAGACGGGCCGCGTGACGACGGACATCTTCCGCCAGTACCACCTGCCGACCTTCGCGGACACCCCCCGCAGCGAGGTCTACTTCGCGCGGACGTCGGACACCGTGGGCCCGATGGGCGCGAAGTCGATGAGCGAGAGCCCGTTCAACCCGGTGGCCCCGGCGCTCGCCAACGCGATCCGCGCCGCGACGGGCGTGCGATTCACGGAGCTCCCGCTAGCCCGAGACCGGGTCTACCTAGGTCTGAAGGCTGCCGCCACCGCCCGCTGAGTGCATGAAATAGTCGCGTCGAACGGCCTCGGGCGCGACTATTTCATGCACTCAGCGGGGGGGCGGGTGGGGGGTCGAGGAGGTCGAGGTCGGCCTCGGTGTCGAGGTCGCGGCCGTCGCCCGGGTGGTCGACGACGTCGATCAGGTCGGCGTGGGTGCGCAGGAAGTCGCGCGCGCCGTGGTCGTCGTGGGCGCTCGCGGCCGCGGGCGCGGCGAGCGCGGCGTCGAGCACGAGCGGGTGGGACCAGCGCGGGCGGTCCGTTCTCGCCGGAGCTTCCGGGCCGACGGCGGCGGCCCAGCGGGACGCGGCCACGCGGCCGGGGCGGTGGGCGGCCAGGAGGCGCGCGACGTCGTCGGGCACGACTCCGGGCTGGTCCACGTGCGCGACGACGACCCGGGCGGGAGCGAGGTCGAGGGCGGCGGCGACGCCGACGCGCAGGGACGACGCCATGCCGGACGACCAGCCCGGGTTGTCGACGACGCGGACCCGGGGGTCGTCGAGCCGCGACCCGGAGCGGACGCGCTCGGCCTCGGCGCCGAGGACCACGACGACGGCGTCGCACCCGCCCGCGAGGAGGACGGCGGTCGCGTGCTCGACGAGCGTGCCGCCGCGGTGGGGGAGCAGCGCCTTGGGCCCGCGCCCGAGCCGCGTCCCGGCCCCGGCCGCGAGGAGGACGGCGACGGTGGGCGTCGCGGGCGCGGGCGTCGGCGAGGTCGGCACCCGGCCAGGATAGGCCGCCGCCGAACCCGGGATCCCTCCTCGGACGGCCGCCTCCGCGGGGAGCGACCCCGGGTTCGGCGGCCCGAGAGCGACCCCGCGGGGACCAGTCGGTTTTACCAACCCTTGGGCGTTTCATCGGCGGGCTGGGATGCCGCTATGCTCGGCGCGCCGGGGCGACCCCGGCGGGCCGGGTGCCCGCACGCCAGGTCGGCCGCGGCCGTCCCGCACGACGAGCGAAGGAGTCCGGATGAGCTTCATGGAGAAGCTGCGCGGCCAGCTGATCGACATCATCGAGTTCCTCGACGAGAGCAGGGACACGATCGTCTGGCGCTTCCCGCGCCAGGGCAACGAGATCAAGAACCAGGCGAAGCTCGTCGTGCGCGAGGGGCAGAGCGCCGTCTTCGTCAGCGAGGGCCGGCTCGCGGACGTGTTCGGGCCGGGCACGTACACGCTCGAGACCAAGAACCTGCCGATCCTGTCGACGATCCAGGGCTGGAAGTACGGGTTCAGCTCGCCGTTCAAGGCGGAGGTGTACTTCGTCGCGACGCGCCAGTTCACCGACCTCACGTGGGGCACGCAGAACCCGGTGATCCTGCGCGACTCGGAGCTCGGCGCGGTCCGCATCCGGGCGTTCGGCACGTACGCGCTCCAGGTGGTGGACCCCTCGGCGCTGCTCCGACAGCTCGTGGGGACCGACCCGCAGTTCCGCACCGACGAGATCGGCGACTACTTCCGCCGCCTCGTGGTCGGCCAGCTCGGCCCGGCGCTCGCGGAGGCCGGCGTCGCGGCGATCGACCTCGCCGCGAACCAGCGCGAGATCGCGACGCGGCTCGCGGGCCAGCTCTCGGAGGACCTGTCGGAGTACGGCATCGCCGTGCCGCGCTTCGTCCTCGAGAACGTCTCCTTCCCGCCCGAGGTCGAGGCGGCGCTCGACAAGCGGACGCAGATGGCTGTCGTCGGGAACCTCGACCAGTACACGAAGTTCCAGGCGGCGAACGCGATCGAGACCGCGGCCGCCAACCCCGGGGGCGCGGGCGACGGGCTGGGGCTCGGCGCCGGCATGGGTCTCGGGGCGGCCATGGGGCAGCAGCTCGCGCAGTCGCTGGGGACGACGGCGGCCCAGCCGACCCCGGCCCCGGCGCCGCCCGCCGGTCCGCCGCCCCTGCCCGCCGCGGAGTCGCCCTGGTACTGGGCGGTCGGCGGCGCCCAGTCGGGGCCCGGCACGACGGCGGACCTCGCGGACCGTGTCCGGTCCGGCGAGGTGACGCGCGAGTCGCTCGTGTGGCAGCAGGGGATGGCCGCATGGACCGCCGCGGGCGAGGTCCCCGCGCTCGCGCCGCTGTTCGCGGCGACGCCCCCGCCGCTGCCCCCGGCCGGAGCCCCGACCGGTCCGGCGGCGGGCTGACGGTGAGCGACACCCAGGGAGAGCTCGTCCGCACGCGCTGCGACGCGTGCGGGTCGCAGCTCGCGTACGCGCCGGGGACGCAGCACCTGCGCTGCGTCGCGTGCGGCGGGACGGTCGCGATCGTGCACGCGCCGGGCGACGCCGTCGACGAGCACTCGTTCGACGCGTGGGCCGCGGCGCAGGGCGGGGCGCGCGCCGGGATCCTCGACGCGCGGCTGCTCACGTGCGACGGCTGCGGCGCGACGACGCAGGGCACGGACCTGTCGGTCGCGTGCCGGTTCTGCGGCGGGCACCTCGTCGCGGCGGCCGAGACGGACGGTCTGGTGCAGCCGGAGGCGGTCGTGCCGTTCGGCGTGGAGCAGGCGCAGGCGCGCGACGCGTTCCGGCGCTGGGTGCGCTCGCGCTGGTTCGCGCCGGGCGAGCTGAAGAAGGTCGGGGACACGGAGTCCCTGCACGGCTCGTACGTGCCCCACTGGACGTTCGACGCGCGCACGTCGTCGGCGTACTCGGGGCAGCGCGGGGACGCCTACTACGTGACCGTCAAGAACGGGGACGAGGAGCGCCAGGAGCGGCGCGTGAGCTGGACGCCCGTCTCCGGGCACGTCGCGCGTGACTTCGACGACGTGCTCGTCCCCGCGACGTCGCAGGTGGCCGAGCGTGACCTGTCGAAGCTCGGCCCGTGGCCGCTGTCGCACGCGGTGCCGTTCCGCGCCGAGTACCTCGCGGGGTTCGCGGCGGCCCGGTACGACGTCGAGCCCCCGGCAGGTCTGGACCGCGCGAAGCAGAAGATGGCGCCCGTGATCAAGGACGACGTCGAGCGCGACATCGGGGGCGACGAGCAGCGGGTCGGCTCGATCCGCACCGCCTACGCGGACGTCATGTTCAAGCTCGTGCTGCTCCCGCTGTGGATCGCGACGTACGTGTACGCGGGCAAGCAGTGGCAGGTCATGGTCAACGCCAACACGGGCCAGGTGATCGGGCGGCGCCCCTACAGCGTCGGCAAGATCGTCCTGGCCGTGCTGGCCGGGCTGCTCGTCGTCGCCGCGCTCGTGTTCTGGTACCTGCGCTCGCAGACATGAGCCTCAGGCGTCCCGGCGCTCGTCGTACGCGCGCTGGGACGCCGCGACCTCCGCGACCGAGCCCTCGAGGACGTCGAGCAGCCCCGTCAGGCTGTCGGCGACGCGGCGCCCGAGGTCGGTGAGGGAGTACTCGACGTGCGGCGGGATGGTCGCGCGCACCTCGCGCACGACGATGCCGTCGCGCTCGAGGGACTGGAGCGTCTGGGCGAGCATCTTCTCGCTGACCCCGTCGATGCGGCGCCGCAGCGCGTTGAACCGCACCGCGCCGTCGCGCAAGCCCGCGACCGTGAGCACGCCCCACCGTCCGGTGACGGCCTCGAGGACGTGCCGCGACGTGCAGCCGCGCTGGAAGACGTCGGCCACCATCGCGTCGGTGGGTCCGGGGTCCTCCACGAGGCGTGCGTCGGTCGTCATCGCCCCAGGATACGGCGCCGGCCACGATTGCAGCACTGTGAGATAGGTCGCACGCTCTTCTGGTTTGCACTTTCGAAAAGTAAGCGCATGCTGGGACGGCACGGCCGTCCGGTCGTGCCCTCGCGCACCGAAGGAGCCCTCGTATGTCCATCGCCGTCACCGGAGCCAGCGGCCACCTCGGCCGCCTCGTCGTCGAGTCCCTCCTCGCGCACGGGGCGGACCCGTCCCAGGTCGTCGCCGCCGCGCGCAGGACGGCGAAGGTCGCCGACCTCGCCGACCGTGGCGTCCAGGTCCGCGAGGCCGACTACGCGCGACCCGAGACCCTGGCGGTGGCGCTCGCGGGCGTCGACGTGCTCGTGCTCGTCTCGGGCTCCGAGGTCGGGCAGCGCGTCGAGCAGCACCGCAACGTGGTCGACGCGGCGCGGGCGGCGGGCGTCTCGCGCGTCGTCTACACGAGCGCGCCGCACGCCACGACCTCGGCGCTGGTCCTCGCGCCCGAGCACAAGGCCACGGAGGAGCTCCTCGCCGCGTCGGGCCTCGCGACCACGATCCTGCGGAACAACTGGTACACCGAGAACTACGTCGGCGACGTGCTGGGCGCCCGGGAGTCCGGCGAGCTCGTGTCGAGCGTGGGCGACGGCCGCGTCGCGAGCGCGAGCCGCGCCGACTACGCCGAGGCCGCCGCGGTCGTGGCGCTCGCCGCGCAGGCGGACGCCGCCGCGCACGCGGGGGCCGTGTACGAGCTGAGCGGCGACGTCGCGTGGACGTTCGACGACCTCGCCGCCGCGGCCGCCGAGGTGCTCGGGCGTCCCGTCACCTACCGGCGCGTGAGCCCCGACGAGCACCGGGCGTTCCTGCTCGGGGCGGGGCTGGACGAGGGCACGGCCGGGTTCGTCGTCGCGCTGGACGGCAACATCCGCGACGGGCTGCTCGCCGAGACGTCGGGGGAGCTCGCACGCCTGCTGGGCCGCCCGACGACCCCGCTGGTCGACGGGCTGCGCGCCGCCGTCGCGCAGGGCTGAGAGGTTGCGACGCGGCCGTCCGGGGGACCGGGCGGCCGCGTCGCGACACCCGTCAGGAGGGCGTCAGTGGGACGCCTTGACGACGAGCACCGGGACGGGCGAGTCGAGGAGCACGCGCTGCGTCGTGCTGCCGAGCAGGAACTTGCCCACCGGCGAGCGTTTGCGCGCCCCCACGACGACGACGTCGGGCGCCGTGCGCTCGGCCTCGTCGATGATCGCCTCGGCCGGGTCGAGGTGCTCCGACCGGTAGGTGATCTCGGGACGCGCGACCCCGGCGGGGAGCGTGTCGAGCAGGTGCGCGAGGGTCGCGGGGACGCCCGCGTCGGCGTCCTGCGGGGTGAGGACGAGGACCGCGAGGGCGGTCGAACGGTGGACCGCCTCGGCGACCGCCGCCCGGAACGCGGTCTCGCCCTGCGGGGAGTCGTTGTACGCCACGAGGACGGTCATCGCGCGGGCCCTTCCGTCATTCCGTCGTGCTGCGGTTGAACTCTCTCACAGGGCGGGCCCCGTCGCCGGTCGACGGGTGCCCGGCAGCGGGGCGCCCGCGAGCACCGCCTCCGGCACGGCGAGCGTCGGCGGCAGCAGCGGCGGGACGACGTCGCGCAGGACCGACTCGATCTCACGACGCCGTCGTGCGCCGAGGCGCTCGGCCGGCGCGGTGACGCTCACGGCGGCCACGGACTGCCCGCCCCGCAGGATGGGGAGGGCGACGCAGCTGATGCCCGGCTCGTTCTCCTCGGTCTCCGTCGCGAACCCGCTCGCCCGCGTCTCGTCGCACGTCGCGCGGAGGGCGGCGGGCGTGACCGGGTGCTCGTCGGGGGCCGCCGCGGCGTACCAGGCGAGCGCGCCGTCGTCGAGCGGCCGGTGCGCCAGCAGCGCACGCCCGAGCGCCGTGGTGGCCGCGGGGCGGCGACGGCCCACGGCCGACCAGACCCGGACGGCGCGCGCGGGCTCGACCTTGTCGAGGTAGACGATCTCGGTCCCGGCGAGGGCGCCGAGGTGGACGAGCTCGTCGGTCGCCCGGCACACCGCGACGAGCACGGGGTGCAGGAGCGCGGGCAGGTTCTCCTCGCCGAGATACACCGTCGCGAGGGCGGTCGCCCCCGGCCCGAGCCGGTAGTCGCCCGTCGTGGCGTCCTGCTCGGCGTAGCCGCGGTAGCGCAGCGCGGCGAGCGTGCGGTGCAGCGAGGCCTTGTGCAGCCCGAGCGAGCGCGAGAGGTCGCCGAGCGCGACCCCGGCCGGACCGGCCCCGGCGAGCGCCTCGAGCACGGTCAGCGCCTTGTCCACGCTCCCGAGCGGGCTGCCGCCCGGGCCGGCCGTCGGTTGCTCGTCGCGCTGGGGGGTTCCCGACGGCGTGGTCCCGGCTTCCGCCATCGTCGCTCCTTCGCCTAGAGTTCGTTCCGTAGTGAACAACAGGCGTTCACCATAGCGAAACGGAGCGAAGATGTCATCCCACGGACCCCTGGAGGCGATCGCACGCGCGCGCGTCGTGCCGGTCGTCGTCGTCGACGACGCGGAGCAGGGCGTGCTCGTCGCGAGCGCGCTGCGCGACGGCGGCCTCCCCGTCGCGGAGGTGACCTTCCGCACCGCGGGCGCGCGCGCCGCGATCGCGGCGATCGCGCGCGAGGTGCCGGACGTGCTCGTCGGTGCGGGGACCGTCGTCAACGCGGCCCAGGTCGACGAGGCCGTCGAGGCCGGCGCCCGCTTCCTCGTCTCGCCCGGGCTCTCGGCCGCCGTCGTGCGCCGCGCGCAGGAGGTCGGGGTGCCGGTCCTGCCCGGGGTCGCGACGCCGTCGGACGTCATCGCCGCGCTCGACCTCGGCCTCGACGCCCTGAAGCTCTTCCCCGCGAACGTCGTCGGCGGTCCGGCGGCGGTCAAGGCGTTCTCCGCGCCGTTCCCCGGCCTGCGCTTCGTGCCGACCGGCGGCGTGAGCGCCGCCAACCTCCTGGACTACCTCGCGCTGCCGTCCGTCCTGGCTGCCGGCGGCTCGTGGATGGTCGACGCCGCGCTCGTGCGCGCGGGCGACACCGCCGAGATCACCCGCCGGACGCGCGAGGCCGTCGAGCTCGCCGCGACCGCCCCGCACCCCGCCGAAGGAGCCTGACCCGTGCCCGACACGTCCCAGAACCAGCCCCCGCTCGCCGTCCGCCCCGCCGCCGAGTGCGCCTACGACGTCGTCGCTCTCGGCGAGGTCATGCTCCGTCTCGACCCGGGCGAGCGCCGCATCAAGACCGCCCGCAGCTTCGACGCCTGGGAGGGCGGCGGCGAGTACAACGTCGCGCGCGGGCTGCGCCGGGCGTTCGGGCTGCGCGGCGCGGTCGTCACCGCGCTCGCGGACAACGAGGTCGGCCGGCTCGTCGAGGACCTCATGCTCACCGGCGGCCTCGACACGCGCTGGGTGCAGTGGCGCGAGTACGACGGCATCGGGCGCACCGTGCGCAACGGGCTCAACTTCACCGAGCGCGGGTTCGGCGTCCGCGGGGCGGTCGGCGTCTCCGACCGCGGCAACACCGCGATCGCCCAGCTCCGTCCCGAGGACGTCGACTGGGACGACGTGTTCGGCCGCGGCGTGCGCTGGTTCCACACCGGCGGGATCTTCGCTGCGCTGTCCGAGTCGTCCGCCGACGTCGCGGAGGCGGCCATGGCCGCCGCCCGTCGCCACGGCACCGTCGTGTCCTACGACCTCAACTACCGCCCGTCGCTGTGGAAGGGCATCGGCGGCGTCGAGCGCGCGCAGGAGGTCAACCGCCGTCTGGCCCGGTACGTCGACGTGATGATCGGCAACGAGGAGGACTTCACGGCCTCGCTCGGCTTCGAGGTGGAGGGCGTCGACGAGAACCTCACCGACCTCGACACCGGGGCCTTCCGCGCGATGATCGCGCGGGCCGCCGAGGAGTACCCCAACTTCCAGGTCATCGCGACGACGCTGCGCGGCGTGAAGACGGCGACCGTCAACGACTGGGGCGCGATCGCGTGGTCGCGCGTGCAGGGCTTCGCCGAGGCGACGCACCGCCCCGGGCTGGAGATCCTCGACCGCGTGGGCGGCGGGGACTCGTTCGCGTCGGGCCTCGCGTACGGGCTCATGGAGCTCGGCTCGATCCACGAGGCGGTCGAGTACGGGGCCGCGCACGGCGCGCTGGCGATGACGACGCCGGGCGACACCTCGACGGCGTCCCTCGCCGAGGTCCGCAAGCTCGCGTCGGGCGGCAGCGCGCGCGTGCAGCGCTGACCGGGCCGCCTCCCGTCTCCCGCCGTGCCGGGCCGCAGGACCAGGGTTAGTGTGGTCGGGCTGTCGGCGGGAGGCGGGAGGTGCGGCGTGGCTGGTGGGGCCTTCGTGCCCGGGCTGCCACGCCGCGGCGCCGAGGAACCTCCCGACCTGGTCCGCGCTCTCGAGCACGCCCGCATCCTCCGCGCGGCGGGGGACCCCGGTGGGGCCGCCCAGGTCCTCGACCGGGCCTTCGCCGCCGAGGGGGTGCGCACGCGGAGCGTCGCCGAGCGTGTGCGGTTCCGGGCCCTGGTGCTGCGCGCCGACCTCGCGCTCGCGCTGCACGACGAGGCCGCGGCAGAGCGGTTCCTCGAAGGGGTGGAGTGGTTCCGGGCCGGGGCCGACTTCCTCCCGCGGGTCGCCGAGGCGCTCGCCGCCCTCGACGACGAGGTCCACCGCGCCGACGAGCTGCGCGACCGGCTCGCGAGCGAGCGCCGTACGGGCTGACGCGGCCGGCCGGGAACCGCGCGTGCGGGAGCCGCGTTGGACTCCGCAGTACCCGTGCGGGCGCCGACCGTGCCCGGCCCATCTCGCGAGGAGGCAGACATGCTGTGCCCCACCGACCAGACCGTGCTCGTCATGACCGAGCGCAAGGGCGTGGAGATCGACTACTGCCCGACGTGCCGCGGGGTGTGGCTCGACCGCGGTGAGCTCGACAAGATCATCGACCGCTCGCTGGAGAGCGAGATCGCCGCCGAGGCCGCGGGCCCGGCCGCTGCCGCACCCACCGCCCCCGCGGCCTCGGCGGCGATCTCGCTCTCCAGCGAGCGGTCGATGAT